>CAYZSD010000150.1:0-8384 GCA_964481075.1 uncultured Rikenellaceae bacterium
CCTATTCATACCATTCACAACGGCTATAACGTAGATAATAATTCCGATAAAATTTCAATAACAGCCAGAATACAGAATTCGTTTATAGCTGTTGCACATGTAAATGATTTTACTCGCTTCAGCTTAAAAGGATTAGATTTAATAGTAGATAACGCACATTATTTTTCAAATTGTAGATTTACCCTGATTGGTATTGGAGAGAACATTTCAAATGGCTTGAAGCAAATACCAGAAAATGTTATTGTTTACAAAAGTTTGGCGTCGGACCATTTGGAAGAATACTACCTGAAGCATGAGTATGTTATTCAATGCTCTATCTCAGAGGGATTTCCTAATGCTTTGGCAGAAGCAATGTCCTATGGGTGTATTCCAATAGTATCAGATGTTGGTGCAATGCCAAAAATTATCGATAGCATAGGATTTATTGTTAAACATAGAGATAACCAATGCTTTGTGAACACTTTAAACATAGCTTTAGCCCTTTCAAAAGAAGACAAGCAAAGGAAGAGCAAAGAAGCCCATAGGCGAATTACAGACACCTTTAATGAAAATCGAAGAGTTGAGGAGTTTCGCACAGTATTCAGCAAATACCTAACCAATACAAAATTGTGATATCCAAGTCATTCATAAAATCATCATTTATATACACTGTAGTTGGCTCACTTCCATTAGCTTCAAGTATTCTGCTAATACCTTTTTATGGAAATTCAGCCCTGCTTTCCACATCCGACTTTGGGTTACTTGCAATTTATATTGGACTCAGCGAATTGGCACGTGTACTATTTACTTTCTCGGTTGACAACTTTATGGGAGTTAACTTTATTCATTACAACTCCAATAAGAATAATCTCCCGAGGTTTATAGGTACTTCTGCCCTATTCCTATTGGTTTATGGCTTGGGTATTACATTAGTGTTTTCATTCATTGGCGATTTCGTAATTAGCATTGCTTTTCCCACCAAGGGGCTTCAGTACTTTCCGTTTGGTTTTCTTTCGGCATTAACAGGTCTGTTCAATGGGATATTTAAAGCATATACAACTTTGATGATTTTCAGAGAAAAGCCAAATCCTTTCTTTTGGTCGAGCATTGTTCATTTTATACTTGTTATATTAATATCAATCACAGGATTATATTTATTTCCTCAATCGCTAATTGGTCCTATTTGGGGGCGATTTATTTCAGCTTTTGTGCTGTTTGTCTGGTCAATGGTTTACTTCCACAAAGAGAGTAGGTTTCGTTTCGATAAAACCATTCTGAAAAAGCTGATCGATTATAGTGCTCCGCTTTATATCTATACCATTCTCTACTGGGTGGTAGCCAATATCGACAGGTATTTTATCCTTGGGATTAACTCCGAAAAAGAAGTGGCTATTTTTGATTTTGCAATTAAGATGACACTTGTTATTGAATTTCTGCAAAACGGTTTAATGTTAGCAATCACCCCAAAAATTTATAAAATATGGAAAAGCAATAACGATGTACCTAGTGGCAATGTTGAAATAAATAAATACTTTCATGTTTTTGCAATGATTAATATTCTTTGTCTCCCATTATTCTATATATCAATCCCTATTATAGTCCCCCAGATTGTTAGCAATTCAGAGTTATATAGTTCATTCACTCTTTTACCAATTCTCTTCGCTGGAATGATAACAAGAATTTGGTACTACTATCTGATTGCACCCGTTTTTTACTTTAACAAAACAAAGATTTTACCTATAGTTTTTTCGATTACTGCTATACTTCATATCTCGATTAACTATTTTTTAATCAACAGTTTTGGTATGAACGGTGCAGTTTGGGCAAACTTTCTAACTAAGTTTGTTCAAGTAACACTAATCTATGTATTTGTTAGACAGTTTTATTCATTCAATGCTAATCTATTGAAATTAGTGGTTTTCCCATCCTTATACATTGGATTACTCATTGTTTATGAACTGCTTGCAAAGCAATCAATTGTATATTTCATAAACATTTCACATATCATTATAATGATAATAATTGGTTACCTCATTTTTCGAAAAGAAATTCGAATAAACCAAATACTAAAGCTATTCCAGACTAAATAAAAAAGTGAGCCTAGTAAAAGCTCACTTTCCCATAATGCTTTCAGTAATTACTTATGCATCAACAAGGCTCTTGTACTGCTCGGCAGTGAGGAGCTCATCGAGTTGTGCGGAATCAACTATTTTTATCCGAATCATCCAACCATCTCCGTAAGGATCTTTATTAACGATCTCGGGGGTGTCGGCAAGCTTCTCGTTTACTTCAATAACCTCGCCTGAAATGGGCATAAACATATCGGATACTGTTTTAACTGCCTCGATAGTACCAAAAACTTCCTCTTTTTCAAGGGTTTCTCCCTGTGTTTCAATCTCTACGAAGACAACATCGCCAAGTTGGCTCTGTGCAAAATCGGTAACACCCACAATGGCCTCACCGCCTTCGATACGAATCCACTCGTGATCCTTCGTGTACTTCAGTTCTGATGGTATATTCATGATCAATGTAAATAATGTTAGGTTTAAGTTTAATTAATTCTCAAAGTTACATTTTTTTTAATTATTGCAAACAAACGAGAAGAGAATTACTCATTTCCTACTGCGCAAGGGTAAACCTAATACTGAACCCGAAGCTAGTATTTGCTGTTGCGAAAGAGGTGTTGACAACCGGCGTGTTAATTGCTCTATCGAAGAAAAGCCGGACAGTAACCTGCTCGCTAACAACATACTCGGCGTAGCTCTTGATGGTATAAATCTTTTGACCAGCAGTCGGCTGATTCACATCCTCATTAAGCTTTCGGAGTACAGTAAGATTATTCCTTATACTTAGGTCAACATTCACCCTAAGATCGCTCTTAAGAGTTCGCTGTTCCCCTGCTGCTGATCCAAAGATCAGCGGAAGATTCTCGAAACGATATCCGCTTCCAATGATATACTCCCAGCTTGCCATCTCGCTGAGCTGATTATTGCTGAAGCTCATAGCTAAAGATCTGGAGTATCTAACCTCAAATCGATTTGTAAGGCTATTGTTCCAAGCACCATCAAGCCCAAACAAAGGGTTAAACTGCTCATTGATTGAAACGTTAGTAATCTCATATTTAGGGACAAAGTTGCTCTGTACGTCTCTTACGTAGCTAAAGCCATCATCGCCAGCCTGATAATTTAGATTTGTTGAATATGACCCAATGGTATAGGTTGATCGATAGCTATGGCGAATGGTGAATGTTCTCAGATATTTTCGGAAAGGCTTCAGCTTGGCTAATCCATCGTAGGTAACCTGCCAGTTAGGCATGGGTATCAACGGGAAGCTGGTGAGGTTCATTGTTGAAGGCGAAACCCCTGTGTAAGCAGATAGGAATGAATATATTAACACTTCTTGGCTGAGAGATCCGTACCCATCGGGGAAGTTTGGATCGAACTCATGGCTTGCATCTGGATTATAAACATCGCTTGCTCTGTCTTGTGCCAAACGTTTCGAAATGGTAAGCCTATTATTACTAAACTGATTGAATGCGTTACTCTCATAACCATTATCGCTAGTAAACCTTTCGAAGGAAGTTCGAAGCGTAATTACACTTATGCTGAAATTCCCGGTAATCATTGGGCTATACACATTGAAACTTGCACAACCTTCGGGTTGGCAGTACTCGTTCGTGTTTCGGGAGTAAGTTCTCAACCCATTAAGTTCAATTCTAAGTCCTGGAAGTGGTTCAATAGAGCTTCGGAGGTTAAGGCTTTCAGTATGAGTTAGCATGAAGGGTGAGTTAAGGGTTGTATCAGTACTTACCCACTGATTTTCTATTGCTTTCCAAGCAAAATCGGGATCCTGCCAACCTGCAATGAAAGGGAATCCCGGTGCTAGTGCTCCGTTGTTTTGTTCCAAACCAAGGTATCGTGTTTCAGGTTTATATCCGGGTAGCAGTGTGCCTTCGGTTTGTGAGTATGAAGCTGAGAAGTTCTTAACTCCCATAAGCATTCTTACTGTACCTTCAGCCAGAAGAAGTGCAACGTTTTCCTTTTCAGGAACTTTTCCTTCAACCACAACCTTTGCTTTGCTTATGTCCTTTGGTGAACGAATGTTAACCCTTTGATCGTTTCTGATATCCACATCTACCTTCACCTCCTTACCCTCTTCATCGAATACTTTTACAGTTACATCCTCTGTTTTAAGTTTATGCATTATTGCACGGGACTGATTCTCCCTAAACCTCACCCCAACCTCTTCGTAAGTTACTGTCCTCATGGTAGCTGGTTTCTTCTGAGTGCCCCTAGCACGCTGATCAAATTTCTGGTTAATGCCTTTCAGATAGTTACTCTTATTATAAAGAGAGGTAAAGTTAAGCTGCCCAGTGAGCTGAACTGTATTTGAATTTTGAATGGTGTTACCAGGGTCGAATTGGCTGGTATCGGGAAGTAGTGGGCCTGCCACCCAGCTATAAGTACCCCTGTATCGAGCCGATGCAGTTACCCAGTTCAATGGCGGAAGCTTGTTGATAGGAATGTTGTACGATAAGTTGAACTGGTGGTTATAGTTTGTGTTCCTACCAAAGCTCCTGATATTCGTCCATACCGAATCGCGCCATTGCTCATAGCCATCAGGATCTTTCTGTCTATTTACCATTCCAGGTGGTTCATCAATTCGGGCTTGATTATTTGCGTTAAAGTCGAAACGAATGGCCTGACTAATATCCCAGTTCAAGGTATATAACCTATTCCAGATAAAATCCTTTGAATAGGTTGGAACAAGTTTGATATTTGGATTATTTATATTGCGAAGCTGCTGCTCGAAGTAGGTTCGGTTTAGCTCGGTGCGGAAGGATACCTGATTGGGATAATATGTAAAATTAAAATCCTTGAGTATTCTAAAATATGGACTTGATAGCCATTTAACATTCTTAAGCGGTGTAACGCTCTTAGGGCTAGTATTATAGCTATAAGTAAAACCGCCTCTAATGTTCTTTTGAATACGCGACTCTGTGTTGATGTTTCTTGAAAACTGTTCGGAGAATGAATAGCTTACAGCAAAGTTAGAAACATCGTAGAATTTCGGTTCACCATCTGTTTTGCTAATTCTAACATTGGTAAGGTTTAAGCTCTTTCTTCGGGTGTAATCCTGCGAAATCTTCTTAATTGAATCCCTTTCGGCTTTATTTTCTGCTTTATCTAGTGCATCTTTCAGAGGAACATCGGGTTCTAATGGGTTATACTCTGGGTTTGCAAATGATTCGGTAAATCCTAAGAATAGGGGAATGTTTACTCCCGACTCTTTTGGGAAAAAGCGGCCAAGCTGAACGGTAGTGCTCACATCGTACTGGTAGTAATCGTGAAGACTTCGCTCGTTGACCTTCTTTTCGAGTGTACCGAATCCAGGTTTTATGGTTGTACCAGCAACGGTTACCATAGCAAAATCGGCCATCTTAGCCGAAACTCGAGCATTGGCAGCCCAACCCCCATTATCGTTGAACTGTGTTAAGCGAAGCTCATTAACCCAAATAATTCCCGATTTCTCCATACCATCATCATCTGGATTGCTCGTTGAGCTTGGGTTTCTGATACCTATCATAATAACCCTAACATTGCTAAGACTTGGATTACCTGTTACCTTTATCTTTCTATTCCCGTCATTAACAGTATATATGGTAGTGTAATTGACCAACGATCCCTCTCTTCTCATCTGGTCATTGCGCTCAAGCTTTATGTTCACAAGGGTTTCCAGTTCAACATCGATTTGATTTTCGCTAGGCCAGACTATCTCCCTATGATACTGGTTATTATTATTATACCTACCTGGTGGGGTTAGCACCAAAGGAATCTCATACTCATAGTAGTTATTGGTGTAGTCTGTTCCAAGACGAATAAAGAGGTTAAGGTCGTGGTTATTTAAATCATAGCCAGGTATCTCTTCGGCATGAATATCCATCTTCATCCTCTTATACTGTCTTATGTCCATCCTAACATTCTTATAGGTTGCACGGGCATCGCCATCGGCCAGTTCGAGAACTTTCAGCTGCATAGCCTGCTCGTTCAACTCGGTAAGCTGTGGTTGACTGGGATCAATTACCCTGTCAACACCTGGGGGAAGCACGTAGTTAACGGGTGTTCGGTTGTTATTTTCCTCAATACTTACAGTCGAAATTTCGAATGCACCTACCGGAGGATCAATAATTGGAACAGCCTCCTGCCCCTCAATAAGCGATCGATTGTACTTTCGCCACTCACCTCGAACCAAATCAAGTGTTGCAAACCTAAGAATAATGGTATCGGAAAAACCATGTAAAAACAATCGGGCAAAACGAATCGATTTAAAATCGTTGATTGGTCCAATAACCTTTTCGTACTCTTCAATTGGCACTTTAAACTGATACCAGGTTACCCATGAGTAGTTCCCATTTTGAAGCTTAGCATTGTACCCAGTACTATCGGTGATAAAGTTTCTACCAATTTCCATATCCTGAGGTCGAAGGGAAACGCGATACTGGAAGTAGCTTTCGTTGTCGCTTAGAGTATTATCGTTGTTGATGTCTTCGGAATTTGGCTCTATTCCTGAACTAACGGGGTAACTTTCAGGCGATTGCTCTGATGTTGGTGAATTCCCATCGTGCTTATTGTATAGTTTGTAGCGATCAAGGATACCTGTTTGGTTATTATCGTATATTGTTGAGCGATAGTAGCGGTAGTTGTCGTTGGATGGATCGGTCAACGCATCGATGTAGGCTTTTGAAGAGGTGCCATGCTGCGTAGCAAGGGCTTCAAGGTAGTCGGAGAAGAACGACCTCTCGTCAAAATCGCTTAATCCATCCAACCCAACATCCTGAAACCTTCGGGCATTTGGGTCGGAATCGAATGCGTTAACGAGCGATTGGACGGAAGGAACTCTTCCCCAGGCTGTTGTGTCAACGTTAGTAATAACATTTGATGTTGGCAAACCGTTTTCGAAGGCTTTCTTTCCATCTCTCAGAATATCCTCAGAAATGTTTCCAAGGTTAAAATAAAGGTCACCCCCCGAATGATTGGGGTTGTAAACAAAGGGATCCATGAGCCAAAACTCAATATACTCAATGTTAGCCGTTTCAAAGTCGGTTGATGTGGTAATAGCTTGCGTAATACCTCCCCACATATTCTGAGGATTGGTGAAGAAACCATCGGAGTCAACGTTTAGGGTATTATAGTTATATGGGCCACGCTCCCTTGGGTAGAATGCAAGGTTAAGTACCTGAATATTAGTAGGTATCCCCTGTGGAGTATTTCTATTTGGGAAAATTTCCTTCTCAAAGATCTCGCGGACAAAATGGTTACTCTGTGTTTCAGGGTTATTCCTGATGTGGCCAGGTGTCAATGAGTTATTTCGAAGGAAAAGGGGATCGATGTAGTACCATGCAAGCAATGCTCTACGGTAGCCATACCTCAAATCGTTGATATAGTTCCCTTCGGGAAAAAGTTCGGGTTGATTCTGAGGGGTACTTGCAAGATTCCACTTATCCCAGGAGCGTAAGGGTACTGTGGATTTCGCTCCTTCAAAGTCATCGATATAAACTGTACCTTCTTTTCCAATTGCTCTTGAATGGCCAGGAAGGAACTGGGCAAACTCGGTATCGAAGTTGATGGTTGATTTCTCTTTTGTTTCAATGAAAGGTAAAAGGTCAACTGCCTTGGTAAGGAAGTCGGCTTCAGTTCTGTAAGAACTGTTCAAACCCCAGATGGTATTACTAATAGCTTCATTGCCAAAATTAACCTTCTTTGTTAAGGGTCGTTCGGTGAGATTGAGAACGGTTGCTCCCACATTAAAGTTATCGGAGAACTTATAGTCGAAATGGGAACCAACCAGTGTTTTGGTTTGAAAATCGAACATGTTCTGGCTTTCCAAAGAGATCTGTACAGGAGTATTAGACTCAAGGATACTCTGATTGATAATTTTTACCGTCCCCATCACATAGTCAACAGTAAAATCGGTACCCTCAACAAGTCTAGCGCCACCAGCCATAACAACAACTGAACCTCGTGGTACGTTGGGGGCATTGAGCGAAATCTCTGAGCCAGAGGAGGAACGATAGGTACCAGCTATAGCAAACTTATTCTTCTCGGCAACTTGCCTGGCCTTTGTTTTTGTTGAATCGTAAAGCTCTTGATAAACGTACTTTGCAGCAATATCTGGGTCGCCAATCTTTCGGGCTAAATCGCTTCCGAATGGTTCAAGGATGGGGAAAATTATTCGCCCACTCGAAGCCCTAATGGTTACCCCTTCAATGAAATCGAAAAGCCCATCGGAACCCCAGTCCAGGTTGGTGTTCAAATTATCAAGGTTTAATACTGAGAGCAGAGGCTCATTGGCAATATTTCCTTCGGGGAGGTAGTTCACAACTACTCCCGTCAAATCGTTTTGAT
>CAYZSD010000151.1:0-8365 GCA_964481075.1 uncultured Rikenellaceae bacterium
ATACATCAAGTACAACACCAGCGTGATCTACCAGGCGCTGAAACAGGTGTCGTTTAGGTATGGATTGTCGTCAACATCCTCAAAATGAGGCTTCCAGTTGTAATGTTTGGCAAGAAGGCGGGTTAAAGTGGTTTTACCCGAACCAATGTTTCCAGCAACTGCAATGTGCATAATGGTTTATTGTATGAAATGAATTAAAAATTGAATTTTTAAAGTTAGAAAAAATGGGTAAATGTTTTTAGGCTTCCTAATTTTTTTTGCAAAAAATAAACACTTGTCCATCGAAGCACATTAGTTCGTCCTTTATTAACACAGGAATGTAAGAACATTGGCATGAAATGGTATCGCTTTGGCTTGCTGGTGTTTCAAGATTTATCAGCTTCACTTCTCCTCCTATCATTGTAATTAGAAAGGGATTGGCAACCCGAAATTCCTTATTATAGTTAATATGTAAGGTTTCGAGCGGAGCACCGTAAGTGTCATATCTTTTTATCAGCTTGTTATTAAGCCCTACATACAGTATTCCATTTTCTTCGAGCATAAAATTTGGCAAAAGGTTTGCTCTTTCTCCTGCAAGATGAATTCGCTGTTCAATCTTTAAAGTTCTATTATCCAAAAGAATAATCTCAGAGTTTGAATGGCTGAACATCCAAATTCCACCCCTTGCGCTGCGACATGTAAGCGAGATTTCACCAAGCCCTATTGATGAAAGGTTGAGAGGATCACCTATTGGAGTGGCGTTACTATTTAAAATCAAAAGGGTTTGGGATTCCACAAAAAAAACAAGAACCCGAAATGGGTCAGAGGCATCAACAGAGGTTGGCTTACCTAGCATAAGGTTAGAGTAAGTTGCAACCTGTATTCCCTGTGAGTCAACTTTGATTACCTTAGAACCGGTAATTAGCCAGTAACCCCCTACCCCATCCGGTGAGAAGGATTGGGCTTTTGCTGAAAAAGTGAAAATTAATCCTGTGAGGATTACTAGTAAAATGTTAAACCTATAGGGTTTTTCAAAATGCATTTTAACTTGAGGATTGTGAAGAAAGTTGGAGCAGTGAATCGACGTATTCACGGTTATTGCTCAAACGTGGTACTTTGTTCTGGCCTCCAAGTTTCCCCCGCTCTTTCATCCATCGGAAAAATGTTCCTTCTTTCATTGGTCTAACTACCAACGGAGCTAATGTAATTCCCTTATACCTTTTGGCTTCGTAGTCGGAGTTAATCGAACAAAGAGCATTGTCGAGTACGGTAGCGAAGAAATTGAGGTCGGAAGGTTCAACCTCGAACTCAATCAACCACTCATGGGCACCCTTTGCATTATAATCCATATATATTGGTGCGGCGGTGTACTCCCTCACCAGTGCACCAGTTTTTTCGCAGGCCGTTTTAAGGGCTCTTTCAGCGTTATCGATAATCACCTCTTCGCCAAATGCGTTGATAAAGTGTTTTGTTCTACCTGTAATTTTAATCTTATGAGGAAATGTTGAGGTGAAAACCACTGTGTCGCCAATTATATAGCGCCAAAGGCCAGAATTTGTGGTAATTACAATGGCGTAATTCTTGCCAATCTCAACATCGGTGATGGTGAGAGCTTTAGGGTTTGGGAGGTGCACCTCATCAACGGGAATAAACTCGAAGAATATACCATAGTCGAGCATCAAAAGCATGTCGTCCCTTTTTGGGTCGTCTTGAATGGAAAAGAATCCTTCGCTTGCATTATAGGTTTCGAGGTAGTGCATATCTGGTGAAGGGATTACCTTTTGGAACTGTTCCCGGTAAGGAGTGAAACTCACGCCACCGTGGGTAAAGAGTTCAAGGTTTGGCCAAACCTCTAACAGATTGGATTTGCCTGTGAAGTCGAGAATGTGTTTTATCATCACAAGGTTCCACGAGGGAACACCTGCAATATTCGTAACGTTTTCCTTTAGTGTTTCGTGAGTTAACTTATCCAACTTCTTCTCCCATTCTGGAATAAGGGCAACTTTCTGACTTGGAGTTCTGATGAAGTCAACCCACCAGGGGAGGTTCTCAATAAGGATTGCCGAGAGATCGCCGTAGTACGATTCGTTGCTAAAGTTATCAATCTGATGGCTACCGCCAAGTGTAAGACCTTTTCCTGAGAAGATTCGGGTTTCGGGGTAAATGTCGGTGTAAATTGCTAGAACATCCTTCCCACCACGGAAATGGCACTCCTCGAGGGCATCCTTGCTTACAGGTATAAACTTGCTCTTATCGCTGGTTGTTCCCGATGATTTGGCAAACCACTTAACCTCTCCTGGCCAGAGTACATTATCTTCCCCCCCTCGTAACCTCTCAACGTATGGCTTAACCCCTTCGTAATCGACCAAGGGTACTCTTTCCTGAAAAGTGCTTATGGATGAAATGGTTTCGAATCCATACTCTTTACCTATCTGGGTAAACTTTGCCCTGTCGATAAGCCTGAAAAGTGTTTCCTCCTGCACCTGGTGTGGAAAACGACGAAAAAGATCTATCTGATGAAGCCGCTTGGTGTTGAGCCAACCTACTATGGAAGAGAGAAATGGCATACTTTTGTTTTAACTTTTTGATTTTTGGCAGGTAAAGTTAGGAAAAATGGTTGGTAAAAGAAAAATTGATAAATCATTGTTTAAGTATTGTTATACATGGGATTTATAATTATCAATAAAGTATTTGATGTAAACGTGGATTTTTGTTACTAAGTAATATGGTAGGTTCATCAGATAGTACAGTTTCCCATCAGGTGTTTTTGATTTTTCAATCTTAAAATCTCCTGCATAAAGGCGAATCGCAAAAGGGTGACTGCTAAGATCAACAAATTGGTGGAGAGATTTTAACGAACCCGTTGTTCCAGATTTTATCTCAATAGGAATCACCTTATCCTCATACGTTATAACAAGATCAACCTCTGCTGTTGCCTGATTCTTTTCCCGAACCCAGAAATGAGGCTTTAGATACGATAAAGTATTTAATGAGATTAGTTCTTGCATTGCGATATGTGGAATGATAGATCCCCTGTAGGCATCATTCATATCGTTTAAGCCTAATAGCTGTGATTGAATTCCAAGCGCATAGTTTGTTAATCCTGTGTCAAGCAACTGTAAACGAGGCGATCTTTGCATATTGGTTTTTAAGGGAGGAATTATGTCATTTGTTGGATAGATTAGCTGAATAACCTTTGCCGCATCGAGGCTACGAAATGCTTCGCCCACCTCTCTAGAGCGATAATTGGAGGTGCCAAAATGCTGAAACTTAACTCTCTGGTCAATGTATAGGTGAGCACAACCCATTATGTGCTTCAACACTTTACGTTCAGTTTCGTTAGATGCATACTTTTCCACATCTTTCTGAAATGTGCTCCACAAACTTTCATAAACATTAATTGTGTCGGAAAGGCTTTCAGTTTCTATAAACCTTTTCACAACCTCGGGCATTCCACCAATAATAACATATCGATGGAAAAGCTTAAGAATTGTCGGATGAGCAAAGGGCTTGACAGGTATGTTATCCATCTGCTCTAAAGCAGGTCTTTGATTTATTGCATCAAGGTATTCAAGAAAATTGAGAGGATGAAGATATAGAAATTCTACTCTGCCAACAGGAAAACTTCTAACATTTTTTAAAGAAAATTCGAGCAAAGAACCAGCAGCAATTACATGTAAATCGGGTGATTCTTCATAAAAATACCTGAGCCAGTGAATCGCTTTTGGGGATTCTTGAATTTCATCAATAAATAGTAATGTTTCTCCCGTTTCATGTGAAGGGATGTTGTGGTTGAGAAGTAAAGCTTCAATAATAGTTTTGGTGTCTTCAAAGTTGTTGAAAAAGTGCAGATCGGCTTGTTTTTCCATGTTTAGCATTATGAAATGCTTGAATTTTTTTGCAAATTCTTTAACAAGAGTAGTTTTACCAACCTGCCTTGCCCCGCGCAAAACAAGTGGCTTACGATATGGATTAACTCGCCATTTATTCAAGTCCTCTAATACAGCCCTTCTTAGTATCATATTGGTTTCTATCACTGCTTAGTTGGCAAAGATAATCATTATGTAACAAAATAAGGGCAGTTTAGTGAAATATTTGTAACAAAATAAGGGCAGTTTAGTGAGATGTTGGTAACAGAATAAGGGCTGTTTGATGAAATGTTTTGATTAGAAACTGATTAAAAATTTGTATAGGAGTATTACTTGGAGTAATAAATTTTTTGCATAAAAGTTTAAACACGGATTAACCTATCTGCTGCTTTTCTTAAATCGTCTTCGCTTTTACCAAAACACACTCTAATTTTTTGGTTATCAACGCTATCGTGGTAAAAAAGGGAAAGAGGCAGGGTGGTTACACCAACTTCCCGAGCAAGCCTTAGGCTGAATTCGATATCGCTTTCTTTGGATAAGTTCTCATAGCCCATTACCTGAAAATATCCCCCATCAACAGGGTGCAGAGAAAATCGGGAACCTTTCATGAGGTTTCGGAAAAGATTCAATCTATCCCGGAATTCATCGAGGAAAGGGAACCAGTACTCCCTTCCTTGGAGATAATCGGAAAGCGCAAGCTGTATAGGGAGGTTTACCGAGTAGATGTGATAACGATGGGCATCCCTAAATTTCGACATGATGCTCTCAGGAGCCAAGCAAAATCCAATCTTCCAGCCTGGCACACAAAGAGTTTTTCCAAGTGAACCAATTAAAATAGCTTTTTCGGCTAGTTTTGGGAAAGATGCTATGCTGGTGTTAGCTGTTTGGTTGTAAATAAGTTCGCCAAAGGCCTCATCGCTTAGAATTTGAATTCCAGTGCCATTTATCATCTTCTGCAATTTCTCCAGATTCTCTTTTGAGAAAAGCGTTCCGGTAGGATTATGCGGGGTGTTGATTATTATGAGTTTAGTTTTATTATTGATTAGCTTGGGGAGTGAATTCCAATCGATTGAGAAATCGGCAGGATTAAGTTGAAAGTAGATTGGTCTAGCACCACGAGCCTCAATGGCAGGAATATATGTTTCGAAAACGGGTTCAAAAACAATAACCTCGTCACCCTCATTGACCAATGATGAGATTGCAGTATAAAAACCTTGAATTGCCCCAGCAGTTATTGTAACCTCAGTTTCGGGGTTATAAAACCTACCATGTTTATTTTGGTAGTAATCCGAAATAACTTTGCGTAACTCGAAAACACCTTCGCTGGGTGCATACTTGTTTCTTCCTTCGGAGAGGTGACGAATCAACGAGTTGAGGAGTTCGGGCTGGCAAGGAAAGTCGCTAAAATCGTTGGATAGGTTTATCCCACCATTATCACAAGCAATTTGCGATAGCTGGTTAGCAAAATTGAATGTAACACTAGATGTTGATACTTTAGCCATTAATAATATGAATTTTATTCTCAATAAGGATTACAAATATAGCTCCAATGAGCGTACTATTATCTTTTCACTAGCTCCATTCATCAAAGGAAATGCCACCTTCGCCAAAATTATGACCGGGAATAGCGATTAATCGTTAAAAACTTGCTTGAGAACCGAAAGCGATTTAACGCCAAGAGGGGTATCGGTGTGAAACGAGAAATAATTTATGAAGCTGTTCATCAGCTCACTTCGTTGGACACCATTCATTTTTAGTAGTTTGCTTTCTGAAAAGTTGATATTAAGTGCCTGGGAGAGAAAATTACTTTGCTCATTGTCAAGGAACAAGCCATGCGAAGGTTGATCTGCGACAAAAAGTCCACTTTTCATGTCGAAAAAGGGTGTGGAAGTGGAGTAAACGCCACTGGGATAAAACCCTAGGTATCGAGTTAGCTGGGCTAAAAAAATGACATGAAAATTTTGAACGCCCTCGCTCAAGCATTCAAGGATTTGTATTGAGTGCTCAAGGTAAACGAATAGCGTTGGATTGCTCTCTACCTCGCGCACCAATCTATAAATTATCTCACCAATAAAAAGGGCTATAGCACTTTTGGTAACACTTTGCTGAATAAAACTGGTTGATGCGTAAAGTGAAACCTCTTTGAGCCGACCCATACCATGATTTCTACCCTGATAGAAAACCAAATCAATTAAACTAAGTGGCTGAAAGTAAATGGCTTTATTTCTTCCCAATTTTCCTCCGTAGGCTTGATTCACCATAATGGATACCCTACCAAAATCTAAGGTATATAAGCTGGCAACCAAACTTTTTTCGCCAAAACGCACCCCATGCAGGGCTATTGCTCTTGTTTTCTGAAGCATTTGCAATAACTTTTAAGTCTTCATTCTTTCGGCAAAAGCAATTATATGACCATCAGGGTCAGCAAAATAGCAAACTCTATCGCCCCAATCCCTATCCTCGATTGGGCTAACCAGCTTGGCTCCACAACCGATTGCATTGCTAAATTCAAGCTGCACATCGGTGCAGAAGAAATATAGCTCGCACCTGGGGATTCCATTCCCTAAGTTGGGGTGTGGCGTTGGGGGCGAAATGATTTTTGCAATCCTATTATTGGGCATCAAGCCAAGCTTACATGTTGGTGTAAGGTGAAACTCTGTCATGCCCGGTACATGAAGAGACGGTTTTTGCCTTAGCAGATTACTGTAAAAAGACATGCTATCTTCCTGATGATTAACGTAAAGTATAATTTCAAGTGCTAAAACTGACATTGGTTGTTCTAATCCCATGCAATTACTTTAAAGTTTTAAAATGCTGCCCCTGAATTATGGGATACAAAACATTTTTGTTGTACATTTGGTAACTGATATAAACCGTAAAACTACAAATACTATTGTAAATTGATATGAGGGTTTATTCAATTTTGATAGCTGGCCTCGTGTTGTTGTTCACGTCGAACCATATTCCCGCTGCTACTAATGTTAATTCTCAAAGAGTAGATTCTTTGCTTATCAAGCTACAAGGTAAGGTTCCTGATTCAACCCGATGCAGGATATACCTTGATATTGGTGATTATTACTTTAGCACAAACAGCGATTCTGCAATTAAGTATCTGCTTCAAGCCCAGGTAATTGCCCAAAACAAGAAGTTAAGGACGCTCGAATCACAAGCTCTCAACAGAATTGGTCACATGTACCGCATGCAAGGGAAGCAAGAGCTGGCCATCGACTCTTACCTGTCTGCCATTGAAATAGATGAACGATTAGGCGATAAGCTGGGTGTTTCAAAGAGCTACAATAACCTAGGCTTAATCAACTTCGAACTTGGTTACTATGAAAGGGCCATTGAATTCTTTGAAAAATCTATTGAAATCAAGGAGGCTCTAGGAGACAAGAAAGGTCTGGCTGGCACCCATTCGAATATTGGGATTGTTTACAGAAATCAAGGTTATTATGAAAAAGCAATCGAAAAGTTTTTCGAATCGTTACGGTTTCTGGAGGAGGAAAAGGACTTGGAGGGGGTGTCGAAATGCTATCTAAACATTGGAAACATTCACTTCAATCAGGGGAACTACAATAAAGCCCTTGAATACTACCTGCGGGCAATGAAGATAAGCGAAGAGATAAACGATGTCAGAGGCCTTTCGAGGGTGTATAATAATGTTGGGATTATTTACCGGCATCAGGAAAAGTTTTCTCAGGCAATTGAGTACTACGTTAAGGCATTGAGCGTATTCGAAACTCTTGGCGACCAGAATAGGATTGCCCTGGCGTTGCATAACATTGGGGTTGTTCACCGAATGAGTGGCAGCCTCAATCAGGCCATCGATTTCTTTCAAAGATCACTTGAGATACGTTTAAGTATTGGCGACAAGAAGGGCGTTTCATCTGCATTAAGTTCCCTTTCCGAGTGCCATATCGACATTTCAAAACTGCCTGATACGAGCAACCAAAGCTTTCATTTAAAAAAGGCTCTGGACTACGCACATAAAGCTTATAGGGTTGCCAATGAAATTGGAGCACTTCCAATGGTAAACCAAGCGGTTGAAAAACTTAAAACGGTTTACACCTTAATGAATAGATGCGATGAAGCGCTTAAGTACTCAAATATTCTTCTAGATGTGAGGGATAGCCTTTTCAATTCAGACAAAGCGCAGGCACTTGCCGAGATGCAAACCAAGTATGATACCGAAAAGAAGCAACAAGAGATTGATAATCAACGGTTGGTTATTGAAAGGCAAGAGATTGAAAACCGTCGTCAGCGAAGCCAAAGGAATTTCTCAGTTGCTGGAGCAATCCTTCTTGCTTTTACGGTTCTAATTGCACTACGAAGCTACCAGCAAATTCGCAGAAGCCATGTAATCATTTCTCAGAAAAACTCCTTGCTCGAACAAGCTAATGAGGAGGTGCGGGCTACATCGGAGGCACTTTCGCTTCAGAACGAAGAGCTAAGAGAAAGGAACGAAAGAATACTGAAACAGCAGGAAGAGATTGAAAATCAAAGAAATTCGCTTGCCA
>CAYZSD010000152.1:0-6305 GCA_964481075.1 uncultured Rikenellaceae bacterium
TATTCCTTTAGGGTAAGGTAGTGCTTTAATTCTGCTGATTGTGAGAATTCGATGTACTCTTCGAACTCTTCCCTGAGTGCCTTATCGATAGCCTCGTATGCCTCAGTTTTTGGGAATCTTCCGAAAAGTTGAAGCGCTTTAACTTTGAGCGTGAGTAATGCCATTTATAGAATCGTTTCGGGTTAGCTTGATTAGTAGCGGGAATGTCCAACAAACTTAAAGGGAATCTTTACATTTTCCGAATAGTCTTCGCCGGCCTCAATCATGTCCTCATCATCCTCCTGAAAATGCCATTGCACCTCAATGTCATGTCCTTTTCTATGGAGCGTTTTGCACTTCTCAAGCAGCTTCAGTATCATTTTTGACGAAGAAGTGTTGTAGTACTCAAGGTTGAAAATGACTTCGGTACGGGCATTAGGTGTGTTGGTGTACTCTTCGAACCATGAAAGAATCGGAGAAAAGAATGTAATAACGTCCTCTGGGAATGAATTTCCTGAAAATTCGAACACTCCGTTTTCCTTGTCCAGCACAACCTTAGGCGTTTCACTGGTTGGCTCAATTACTATCTTTTCCATCCTTTAAATGTTTAGGGTTAACTTGAAGTGCTAATGCATTGCAGAAATTAACACGAAGACCAACTTACCACAAAGTTAACGAAAAAGAGCTAAAGAAAGTTATTTTTTTTAATATAAATTTTTGGAATGCAAACAAAAGTAACTTTCTACAATCATATTAAGGTTGTGAAATGAGTTTAAAACCCTTTCCCCGCACATTAATAATTTCAACGTTTGGATCATCACTAAGGTATTTTCTAAGCTTAGTAATATAAACATCCATGCTTCGAGCATTAAAGTAGCTATCGTCGATCCAAATCGTTTTAAGGGCAAAGTTACGGTCGAGAACAGCATTCTTGTTCATACATAAGTACTTCAACAGCTCCGATTCCTTTGTTGTTAGTTTTCTTGTCGATTTTGGGCCAACAAGTGTTTGCTTCGTTGCATCAAATTGGAATGGGCCTACTTGGAACAGCTGCTGATCGGAGGAGGAAAGGTCGGAACGAGAGCGCCGAAGTACTGCTTCGATTCTAACTAACAGTTCTTCAATGCTAAAGGGTTTAGTCATGTAGTCATCGGCCCCAACCGAAAAGCCTTCGAGCACATCCTCCTTCATCGATTTTGCCGTTAGGAAAATGATTGGCATGTTAGTATTTATCATTCTAATTTCTTTGGCTAGAGTAAATCCATCCTTAAGGGGCATCATGATATCAAGAATGCAAATGTCATAGTGCTTATTTATGAAACCCTTATAGGCCTTCTCTCCATCCTTGTAAAGGTCAGTATCGTAACCCTTTGCCTGTAGGTACTCTTTCAAAAGTAACCCCAAATTCTCATCATCTTCTGCAAGAAGAATGGTAATTTTCATCTTTTCCATTGTTTCAATATTTTTTAGTTTTTAATTTCTTCTAAAATCAGGTCCATCCGTGGGCAAGAAAATGCTAAAAGTACTTCCCTCACCCAAGGCACTTTCAACCCACACCCTACCACCATGTTCCTCGATAATCTTCTTTACGTAACACAAGCCAAGGCCAAAACCCTTTACATTATGAAGATTACCAGTAGGAACACGGTAAAATTGGTCGAAAATTCGTTTTTGATTTTCTCGACTGATACCAATTCCATTGTCTTGAATGGATACAACAATACCTCTACTTACATTCTTTGTTGCTACTGAAATTGCAGGGTTGCCATTACTATACTTAAGTGCATTATCAAGGAGATTATTTACAACATTTGCAACATGAACCTCGTCTGCCTGGCAAATTGGTTTAAATGCTTCGAGTTGAAGAGTTAATGCTCCGTTTGTACCTTGCAGCTGTAAGTTAAAAGAGCAGCTAACTTTTTCGATAACCTGATGGACGTTTACATCTTTGAGCTTGAGCTTAAGCTTCGTCTTCTCAAAAATTGCCATCTGCAACACCTTCTCTACTTGAAGACCAAGCCTTTTGCTCTCCTCTCCTATTACTCCACCAAGATGCGAAATTCGTTTTACTTCATCGGGGATGGTTGGATCCTTCAACATTTGAGATGCCAGTGAAATGGTTGATATCGGAGTTTTGAGCTCATGGGTCATATTGCTTACAAAATCGCTCTTTATCTCCGATAATCGTTTCTGCTTGAAGATGGTATATATTGTAACAGTAAAACCGAATATGATGATAAGAGTAAGTATGAAGGTTGTTGCAGTCATAACCCCCAGGGAACTCAAAACGTAAGATTTTTGGTTAGGGAAATAAACTAGGAGGAAATGCTTTCGTGAGAAAAAATCGTTGGGAAACAGATTCGTTTTAAAAACCTGAAAGTTAGTACCCTTTTCATATCCGCAACTTTTATAAATAATGCTGTCAAAGTCTGTAGTAACAATGTATTCATACCTTGTATTAATCCCGAACTTTTCAAATTCTGTTTTAATAATTGTATCCAAAACTTCCTGGGGGATTCTCTCCCTGATGGGCAGCTCAACGTGTATAAGCTTATCAACGATATTCTCGACAAAAACTGTCTTATTCATCAGCTTTTCATCGAGCGAAAAATTAAAGTTCACCTCAGCGAGGGCTGACTTTGTTGACCCTAAAGGCTTAATGTCGAGGAAGTTGTTACTCATCCTACTAATTCGTAGAGAATCCTTTGAGTTGAGTTTTATGATTGAAGGAATCTTGAGGGTATCGAGCTGCCTAATGGTAAAGGCCTGCTGCATCTTCTCGTGGGTTCTTAAACCACTACGGGTACGGTTTATTGTGCTATAATGGTAAGTAAGCCGGGGGGATACGTTTGCGGAGCTGATAGTGGCGTAAGGGCTAACTTCGTCGATAACTTGAACTATCGTTTCTTGTCTATCTACTTCGTTTACTACCTTTTCTAAAGCTAGATTAGCAGTTTGAACGAATTGTTGTTCCTTTATCTCAACAGCAATCTTAACCCATTTGGACTGAACAAGAATCAGGCCAAGGGTGACCAAGATGATTAATGATGCAAGAATCCAAATAGTGTTTCTACTCATGAAGGCAAAAGTAAATACTTTCGAGTTGCTTCATTTAGTGCCTTAACAATCTTTAACACACCTTAAAGCCTATTAGCTGGAAAGCTTCATAAATTTGCATCGTCTATCTAAAGCATTTTCACGATAAGCCGAAGAAAGTAAAGGCGAGTTGTAAATGTTTTTTCATAGGTTTAAGGTTTTAGGGTTATTGCAGGCGGGGTGGTGCCCGCCTGCTTCTTTTTTAGTAGGTCGAGTATTCCAAAAAACCTTAGAAACCAGAAAGATTCTTTATTGACTTAACCTTCGTTGTGTCAATTGGTATAACAGCAAGCACAATTGAAAGCTTCTTGATTTTCAAAACAATATCTTTGGGGAAGGGGTCTGTGAAATTTCCAACAAAAGCAAGTATGTAGTCGATTTTGGGAAGTTCGGGTAGAAGAAATGAAACTTCCATTCTATTCTTTACTATAAATATGGTTGACTCAGCATGGGATTCATCGTCCTTAAAAACGGGAAAAGCAACTTGCTCTCCGCTCGCTGAATCAAGGTTTATACCATCATACTCTTTAAAACTCATTGAAATGGATTCATTAATCGCCCATGTCAACTTATGAAACGATTCGTTGCAGGCAATTGCATAGAATAGCCTTTTCACCTCGGAACTTTCAATTTTATGCTTTTTTTTCATATTTAGTGAATGGATTAACCCTCAAAAAGCATAGCAAAATGTGTCGTTGAACTTAGTTAGTTCTTACAACTTAAAATATCTGGTTTAACCTGCTCTTCGGGAAGGGAAATGACGTCAATCCTCTCGAGGGCTACCATTGACGCATTTTGCTCTGCCTCCTTTTTCGAAGATCCAAAACCACTTCCGATTAACCTGTTACCTATGAATAGTTTGGACTCAAAAACAGGGTTTTGGTGTTTATCTGTTGGTTTTTCCTGACTATCGAAAAGAATTGAAAGCTTATGCTTCTGGGCTAACTCAATTATTCTGCTTTTATAGTCGGTCTCTGTTGATTGTAGCTCAAGCAGGTTCACGTGTTTATCCAAAAGATGCTTGTTAATCCATTTATGGGTTTCGTTAAATCCTTTATCGAGGAAAATTGCCCCAACAAGAGCTTCAAGGGCATCGCCAAAAATATGCCGATGAGCGAGAGTGTTGTTTGTTTGGGTGATTACTAGTTTATCGAGTCCTATCGCTATAGCAATTGTGTTTAGGCTATACCTGCTAACAATTCTGGACCTCATCTTTGTGAGGAAACCTTCGTTCTGATTAGGAAATTTTGTAAAAAGGAACTCGGCTACAATGGCATCGAGGATAGCATCGCCGAGGTACTCAAGTCGTTCATTATTAACTCTTACTCCATCAGAAATTATTACAGAGGCAGACTTATGAATGACTGCAATTTTGTATAATTCAATATTTTTGGCCTTAATCCCCAATAGCCTAGAAAGCCGGTTGTAAAACTCTTTATCGGCGTTGGAAAGTTTCTTTTTAGATTTGAAAAAACCGAACTGAAACACTTTGGCTATTCGACGAATTTTTTGAAGATTACTGACGAATTATGGCCACCAAACCCAAAAGTATTGCTTAGGGCCACCTTTACATCCCTCTTCTGTGCTTTATTGAGTGTTAGATTAATCTTTGAGTCAATTTCAGGATCAGGAGTCGTATGGTTTATTGTTGGTGGTACTATTCCCTTGTATATCGCCATAAGTGATGCAATAGATTCAACTGCACCAGCAGCACCTAGTAGATGGCCAGTCATTGATTTGGTAGCACTCACGTTAACTTTGTACGCATGCTCTCCGAAAACTCCGAGAACGGCTTTAATTTCGGCAATATCACCTAGTGGTGTTGCAGTACCATGTACGTTAATGTAATCAACATCTTCGATGGTCAAATTTGCATCCTTGATGGCATTGAGCATAACATTTTTTGCACCAAGTCCCTCGGGGTGAGGAGCGGTAAAGTGATGAGCATCGGCTGTCATGCCTCCACCTGATATTTCGGCATAAATTTTAGCACCCCTAGCCTTGGCGTGTTCGTATTCTTCAAGAATAAGGGCACCTGCACCTTCGCCCATAACAAATCCATCGCGTGTGGCATCGAAAGGACGGGATGCGGTTTTGTACTCATCGTTATTGGTTGATAAAGCTTGCATGGCATTGAAGCCACCAAGACCTGCTTCGTTTACAGAGGCTTCAGAACCTCCGGAAATGATTATTTTTGCTTTCCCCATGCGGATAAGGTACATGGCATCGATCAGAGCATGGGTTGATGAGGCACATGCAGATACGGTTGAATAGTTTGGCCCTCTAAAGCCATATCGTATGCTGATATGCCCTGAAGCAATGTCAGCGATCATTCTGGGAATAAAGAAAGGGCTAAATCGCGGACTACCATCGCCCGCGAAATAGCCTTTAAGTTCGTCCATGAAAGTTTGGATTCCTCCAATCCCAGAGGCCCAGATAACTCCGGCTGAATCATGGTCAATTTTCTCTAGGTCAAGCCCTGAATCAAGGAATGCTTCATGAGCTGCAACAAGGGCATACTGGCAATATGGGTCGAACTTACGAAGCTCTTTGCGATCGAAATGTTGAAGTGGATCAAAATTTTTGACCTGACATGCAAACTTCGTTTTGAACTTGGAAACGTCAAAACTAGTGATGAGCTCGCTTCCGCTTACTCCTAATTCTAAGTTCGTCCAATACTCCTGAATGTTGCTCCCAATGGGGTTTAGTGTTCCTAGTCCTGTTACAACTACACGCTTTAACTCCATAGATTTAAATTGTTGTTTGAAAAATAGCTTAACCTAAAAAAAATTAATAAAAAGAATTACTTTGAATTGCTTTCGATGTACTTAATAGCATCACCTACTGTACCAATTTTTTCTGCGTCCTCATCAGGAATTGAAAGGTTGAATTCCTTCTCAAACTCCATAATCAACTCAACGGTGTCGAGTGAATCTGCACCCAAATCGTTTGTGAAGCTAGCCTCGGGAGTTACCTCATTCTCATCAACTCCCAACTTGTCAACGATAATAGCTTTTACTCTAGTAGCAATATCAGACATAACTTTAAATGTTTAATTAATAATAGGTTTTATTAAATGCAAATAAAAAAAATTAATGCCAATTTAAAAAACACTTGACAAAAAAACTTCAATACTAAATCTTACATCATGTAGATAGAAGTGACTAAGGGGGCCTATAGCTCAGTTGGTAGAGCTTCCGGCTCATAACCGGACGGTCGGAGGTTCGACT
>CAYZSD010000152.1:6315-8344 GCA_964481075.1 uncultured Rikenellaceae bacterium
CCAATTTAAAAAACACTTGACAAAAAAATTCTGGGCAAAAGTATATTTTTTGTTTCTATTTTTGATGCGCTGTAAATCTTTTTTTAGCATTTTTTATCGAACAAAACACGTATAAATATGAATATCAAACAAATAGCAGTCCTTGCATCAGGGTCTGGAACTAATGCAGAAAACATAACAAAGTACTTTTCTGATTCCAAAGTTGCTAGTGTAAAACTAATAATTACCGATAATCCTAATGCTCAGGTCATTAAAAGGAGCGAAAGGTTGGGTGTTGATAGTTATATTCTATCAAAGGAGGAATTGGCATTAGGTGGTTTAAGTGAGCTACTTATAGAAAGAAATATTGATTTTGTTGCTCTTGCTGGTTTTCTGAGGCTAATTCCAGCGGATGTAACAAAACACTATATGGGAAGGATTGTGAATATTCATCCCGCCCTTCTACCTAAATATGGAGGGAAAGGCATGTACGGGCTGAACGTGCACAGGTCGGTAATTGAAGCAGGGGATGCTGAAAGTGGAATTACAATTCATCTAGTAAATAGCGAGTATGATAAAGGAGAGATTGTCTTTCAAACTAAATGCCCTGTCCTTCAATGCGATAAACCAGAGACGTTGGCTAAGAGGGTACATTCACTTGAGTACGAGTATTACCCAGTAATCATAGAGAGGCTTATTAAAAATATCTAAAAAGTAAGATACAAATCGGGTTTTGGAGCTATGGGAACCAATGAAATGCTATCGAGCTTAACCTTGTAGTAAGAGATTGTTTCGTTAAAAAGGGCTAGGTTTTCCTCTTTAATTGGTTCAACGGGAGGTGCTTCAACCTTCAGGGGATCAATAGGTTTACCATTCTTCCAGAAACGTAAGTCAAGGTGTGGCCCTGTAGCGTAGCCAGTTTTTCCGACATAACCAATAATTTGCCCCTGCTGAACTCTTGCACCTTTCACTATCCCTTTTCCAAAAGCGGAGAAATGATTGTAGCCCGATGTATAAACGCTATTATGTCGGATTTTTACGTAGTTACCTGCAGCATTATTGTAGCCTTTCTCTATGATGACCCCATCGCCAATGGCCACCACTGGAGTTCCTTCGGGAGCGGCGTAATCGACTCCTGTATGGGGTCTATGAACCTTTAGAATGGGGTGCATTCGGCTATGGGAGAACCGTGAACTGATTCTGGAGAAACGTAAGGGGGCCTTAAGAAAAGTTTTTCTAAGGCTATTCCCCGTTTCGTCCCAGTAACTCCAAATTGAATCCTGCATGAAACGGAATGCGTAGTATTTTTGCCCTCTGTGCTCAAACCACGCAGCGTGGATTGTTCCTATGCCAATGGACTTGCTTCCAATGTATGGTTCATCGTATATTACCTTGAACTTATCGCCAGAATACAAACCGAAAAAATCGACAGCCCAGGCAAAAACATCAGAAAGGTCAAGCGCTAGCACCGGGTTTAAATTATGGTTTGACATGGTCTCCCAAAGTGATGAGGTTATTTCAGCTTCGCTGATGCGAGGTAATGTGGTGATGTTGCGTTGTCCTTTTGAAACATAAAGGGAATCGGCAAAACGAAACACTACGTATTCAATACTGGAATGCTCATATACAATGTATTCAACCTTAGCGTTAGTGTCGCGTTTGCTAAAAACCTTATAGGTATTGCCCGCCCTTATGCTTCGAATGTTAAAAACTTCCTTGGTTTTTTCGTTAAGTTGTCGGATATACTCTCCGTTAACACCCAAAGAGGCAAAGATGCTTCCAAGAGTCTGGTTTCGCCTGATTACATCTGTTGTTATATAAAAGGAATCGATTGGTAAGCCATACTCCAGAATCGGTTCTGATTGAAAGAGAGAAACTTCTCGAAATTCTTTTTCAACAAACTCTTTTCTATCGGCAGCAAAAAAATAAACTAGAGCTAAGGCAGCAAAGGCTAAAGTAAGGCTAAGGAAAAAAAGTCTTCTCATCAATAAAAAATTTTTCAAAGAAAGCCTTTTTCCAAGATAAAGCCAAGGTTTTGGAGATATTTAAC
>CAYZSD010000153.1:0-8255 GCA_964481075.1 uncultured Rikenellaceae bacterium
ACAAAAAGATAGCGATTTTTGCTTGCTGCTCCGGGGGAACTGCCGATAAATACTTCGCTCAGGTTAAAGAAGAATCGAAAGCCACCGAAGTTATCGCTACAGCTAGATTCGTAGACCCACTAAAAAATGTGGGCGAAGAATTGGACAGAGCAGTTAAAGAGTTTTGCGATAAGTTGGTTGAGGCTTAGCTTTTGACATAATAATACCTCCTTTCGTCTTGCATAAGTTGAAGGGAGGTATTATTATGTCTTTTTTCATTTCGAAAAATATTAAACGAAAGAAGGAATTCCATACACTTTTCTCTAAATTCCTATTATCAAAAGATGAGTCTTGTTAGGAGGTGGTTCTTTTTTGCAAAAGTATATAGCACATGTGAAGTCTAACCCTGACGGCTCCTGGAGTGAACCACAAGATTTATATGAACATTTGGTAGGAACCGCAAAATTGGCGGCGGATTTTTCAAAAAAGTTTTCTTCTCAGGAGTGGGGATATGTGTTGGGACTCGCTCATGATTTAGGTAAAGCAAGAATGAAGTGGCAAAAATACTTAGGAACTAAAAGTGGTTATGATCAAGAAGCTCATATCGAAAACCTTTCCGGAAAAGAAAAGCATTCCATTTATGGCGCTAAAGTGCTTGAAAAGATTTATCCGCAAGCAATAGCTAGAGCCTTAGCGTACATTATTGCTGGACACCACGCGGGGTTGCCTGACTATTATCCAAGTGAAGAAATTGGTAAGGACTCACTCGTTTACCAATTATCACAGACCTTTGACCTAACCGAAATTCCTCAAAACTTCATCGAACCACTTCTTACGAATAAAATAAAAAATCCCCCATGGAAATTTGGCTCAGGTATGGAATTTTCGATGTGGGTTCGTATGCTGTACTCGGCTCTAGTTGATGCCGATTTCCTTAATACAGAGGAATACATGAACGAGAAACATAGTTCTAGTCGGGGCTCATACAAAAGCATCGATGAACTATTCGATTTGCTTCAACAGTACAATCTAAAACTCGAGAGTAACTCTGCCGAAACTAAAGTCAACAAAGTTCGAAAAAACGTTCGAAGCAAATGTTTGGAGAAAGCTGATTTAAAGCAAGGAGTTTACACGCTGAGTGTACCAACGGGTGGTGGAAAAACCTTATCAAGTATGGCGTTTGCATTGGCACATGCCAGAAAACATTTTTTAGATAGAGTTATCTATGTTATTCCTTATACAAGTATCATTGAGCAAAACGCTGAAGTTTTCAGGAATGTGTTTGGATCAGAACAAGTGATAGAGCATCACTCAAATGTAAACGAAGATGATGTAACATCTAAAAGCAGATTGGCCACGGAGAACTGGGATGCACCGATTATAGTGACAACAACAGTTCAATTTTTTGAATCCTTATTTGCACATAGGTCAAGTAGATGTCGAAAACTTCATAACGTAGCAAACTCTGTGATTGTGTTAGATGAAGCGCAATTATTACCAGTACAGTATCTTGCTCCAATTCTTGAAGCTATGCAGATATTAACAGACCAATATAAAGTCAGTTTTCTTATTACAACGGCAACTCAACCTGCTTTTAGTGAGAAAATCGGATTCCTTGATGATTTCCCATACCTGAAGAATGTGACAGAAATTATCGGGAGTTCAATTGAGGTATCGGATCTTTATCAATCGTTAAAACGAGTTAGTATTAAAATGCCGTTGTCTTTCGATGAAACCACCGAGTATGAAGATATAGCGTTAAAATTGCAAGAATATGAACAGGTTCTATGCATTGTTTCAGATCGAAAGAGCTGCCGCGAACTACATGCTCTTATGCCTGAAGATACATTTCATTTATCTGCGATGATGTGTCCAGAACACAGATCAGTTATGATTACACAGATTAAGGAAAAGTTAGAGAGGGGAGATACTGTTCGCGTTATCAGTACCCAATTAATAGAAGCGGGTGTTGATGTGGATTTTCCAGTGGTGTATCGCGCTTTTGCTGGGTTGGATTCCATTATTCAAGCTGCAGGTCGCTGTAATCGAGAAGGTAAGCATAAGGAGGGGAAGGTAGTCGTCTTCATACCAAAAAGAAAACCACCAATGGGCGTTTTAAGGAAGGCTTCGGATTGTTCTAAAGAAATCCTAACTGGTAATCCTAATTTGGATTTGACGCCAGAAATTTTCAATGATTTTTTCAGTAAACTCTATTGGCATGCGAATTCGCTGGACGAAAAAAGTATTCGCCAGGACTTATCGATTCGAGGAAACGAAAAAGAGCTGGCAATCTGTTTTAAGACAGCGAGTGAAAAATTTAGGATAATTGAGAACTCTCAAGTGACTATTTACGTACCTTATGTAGAAGGGAGAGGGCTCATAATCGAACTTGAGCAATTCGGACCGAGTCGTGACAGGCTGCGAAAGCTACAGCGATTCACGGTAAATATATATCATCAGGAGTTTCAATTGATGCTTAACAGAGGTTCGATTAAAGAGATTTACCCAGGATTTTATTCATTAGTAGCAGAAGGAGATTACTCCGAGAAAATTGGCTTACTCATTGAACCTCTATTTGATCCTGAGAAGTTTGTTATGTAAAGGAGAGGATGTTATGTCGCATTGGTGCTTGGAGGTCTGGGGAGACTATGCCTGCTTTACCCGTCCCGAGATGAAGGTTGAAAGGGTTAGTTATGATGTTATGACACCTTCCGCTGCTAGAGCAATTTTTGAAGCAATTCTATGGAAACCTGCTATCAAATGGCATATAACCAAAATCGAGGTTATGAATCCAATTCGCTGGATATCAGTGCGGAGAAATGAGATTGGTAAAATCATGTCTACTCCAACACAACAACAAATGGAAGGGGTTTTGCAAGCTCCCGTAGGAATCTTCATTGAAGATGAACGTCAGCAGCGAGCAGGTCTATTTCTTAAAGATGTTCGTTATAGGTTACATGGTTATTTTGAGTTTATCCCTGTGAATCAAAGGAAACATAGTCGAACCACTCTAGGATACTGGTTAGATGAGAAAGAGCGAGCAGAAGTAGAGAGAAATGATGAAAAGGAAGCGAAGTATGCTGCAATATTCGAACGAAGAGCAGTAAAAGGTCAGTGCTTTCACCGCCCATATCTTGGGTGTCGTGAGTTCCCGTGCTATTTTAAACTATTACAGGAAGAAGAGCCTCTTCTGAAAAAACCCATAAATGAAACCCGTGACCTTGGTTATATGCTATATGATATGGATTTTTCTAAAGATATTAATAATCCAGAAGGGTTATTTTTTAGAGCTAAAATAGAGAGTGGAGTTATAAATACAGATAGCAGGGAGGTTGAAATAAGGGGATGATTCTACAAAGATTGATCGAGTATTATGAGCGGAAGCTAGTCTCAGGAGAAATTGCAAAAGAAGGGTGGATTCCAGCAGATATAGATTTTCTAATCATATTGGATGATGCAGGGAATGCGGTGAGTTTAAGTGATTTAAGAGAGTTTAGCGGGAAGAAACCCATGCCGAAACGGATGTATGTACCAAACATTGGTAAGCAAGCTTTGAAACATACTAATAGTGGAAAAGATGCGAATCTGCTTTGGGATAATGCAAGTTTTGTATTTGGATTGGGAGACAAAGGAGATATGCGTCTTCAAAGCATGATTGAAGCTATCGAGCAATGGCTTCCGAATTCTAATGATTCTGGAGTTAATAGTGTCAAACATTTTCTACGGATGGGTCTTAACGATCGCAAGCACTTCAATTCATTACTTGATTCAAAAGAGTATGGAGAACTCTTATCCTTAGGGAGTGTTAAACTTACTTTCGGTTTACAAAGATCTGAGTATCCATTGGTTTTTTTGAATCCGAAAATAGAGGAAGCACTTCACAATAATGTATTAGAGAAGGAAGCTTCGATCGGAACATGCCTAGTGACCGGAGAAATGGATATAGAGATTGAGCAAACACATCCTGTCACTAAGGGAGTTTGGGGTGCACAGACATCTGGGGCATCGATTGTATCATTTAATGCAGAACCTTTTGCTTCTTATGGGAAGGTACAGAGTTTGAATGCTCCAATCGGAAAAAAGACAGTTGCCAAATATGGAAAAGCATTAAACGCGCTACTTGATAATCCTAAACATCGTATGCAAGTCGGAGATGCTTCTACCGTTTTTTGGTCAGAGAAAGAAAGCAAATTCGAAGAGGATTTCTCCTTTTTCTTTGCTGAACCCGAAAAAGATAATCCGAGTGTGGGCGTTGATAGAATTAAAGCACTGTTTAGCTCGTTAAAAAGTGGTTCTTATTATGAAGATGGATCCGATACTAAGTTCTATATATTAGGCTTATCTCCAAATGCCGCAAGAATATCAATTCGATTTTGGAACGAAGGCACGATAAGCGATTTCTCAAATAAAATTCGTAAATACTTTGAAGAATTCAAAATCGTTAAACCTCCAAAAGAACCCGAATATTATTCGATTTGGAGAATTCTTGTCAACATCTCAACTTTAGATAAATCTGAGAACATACCACCAAACATAGCCGGAGACTTTTTACGTTCTATATTAGAAGGAACTCCATACCCAATAAGTATGTATCAAGCCTGTTTAAGGAGAATCAAAAGCGATACTGAAAACCGTGTGAAACCCGTGAGAGCTGCTTTACTTAAAGCATATCTGAATCGATATCATCAGTTTTATCAGCGAAATGATTATAAGGAGGTAGAGGAAACGTTGGATAAAAATCAATCGTCTTTAGGGTATCAGATGGGTAGGCTATTTGCGATTCTCGAGAAAATTCAAGAAGAGGCCAATCCAGGACTGAATGCTACTATCAGAGAACGTTATTATGGAGCGGCTTGCTCCTCACCCGTTAGTGTCTTCACTACACTGATGAGACTTAAGAATCATCACTTAGCAAAGATGGATAATCGAGGCAGAGTTATAAATTTTGAAAAAATGCTTGGAGAAACAATGAGTCACATTAATCAATTTCCAGCACATCTAAACTTAAATGAACAAGGCATGTTTGCCATTGGTTATTATCACCAGAGACAGAGCTTTTTTGAAGCCACAAACAAAGAATTTAAGGAGGAATAGAAAATGAGTGAGATGATTCAAAAACGTTACGATTTTGTAATCTTATTTGATGTTGTAGATGGTAATCCAAATGGTGATCCCGATGCGGGAAATTTGCCACGAATTGATGCAGAATCAGGTAACGGTCTGGTTACTGATGTTTGTCTGAAAAGAAAAATCCGTAATTATGTAGGGTTAAAGCATGGGGATGTTGCGCCTTATAGTATTTTTGTGAAAGAAAAGGCTGTACTTAATAATCAAATTCAGAAAGCTTATGATAATCTTGGTATTGATTTATCTAAACCTACTGAGGAAGGCAAAAAGAGAAATAAACCCAATGTTGGTCAAGGAAAAGAAATTGACCAAGCAAAAGAGTATATGTGTCAGAATTTCTATGATATAAGGACATTTGGCGCAGTATTATCCACGGGTGCAAATGCTGGACAAGTTCGTGGACCGGTACAATTGACCTTTGCACGGTCTATTGACCCTGTTGTTACCTTTGAACATAGTATAACTCGCATGGCGGTAACTACAGAAGCGGATTCGGAAAAGCAAGGCGGTGATAACAGGACGATAGGTAGAAAATTCACTATACCCTATGGTCTTTATAAAGCACATGGTTTTGTTTCGGCCCCACTTGCACATCAAACAGGATTCAATCAAGAGGATTTAATGCTTCTATGGGAATCACTGGAAAACATGTTTGAGCATGATCATTCGGCTGCAAGAGGATTAATGGGGATGAGAAAGATATTTGTTTTTGAACACGATTCCTTAATGGGCAATGCCCCTGTGCAGAAATTGTTTGACTTGATTCACATCCAAAACAATAATGCTGGTAACCCTATTAGGTCGTTCTCTGATTACGAAATATCTCTTGACAGAAACTCGATTCCTCAAGGGGTGAAGCTCGTTGAGCGATTGTAACCGACCTTTAATCTATAACGAAGATGATCTCTTGCCACTATCTGGATTGCAGCATATATCCTTCTGTGAACGGCAATATGGGCTCATTCACATCGAGAGAGCTTGGGAAGAGAACGAATTAACAACAGAAGGTCACTTATTACATGAACACGTGCATGATCCGATGTATAAGCCACACAAAGTAGGATCTGCAGTCATTAGGAGTATGCCCTTGAAATCGCTTCAATTAGGACTTGTTGGAGTGGCTGATATAGTGGAGTTTTGGCCGGTAACCCAGGGAGGCACTTATCTGATAGGGAAAAAGGGTCTGTATCAACCAAATCCCGTGGAATACAAAAGAGGGAAAGAAAAAGAAGGTGATTTCGATCGCATACAACTCTGCGCTCAAGTTTTGTGCTTGGAAGAGATGTATGAATGCGACATAGTGACTGCAGAGTTTTATTATGGTGAGACAAGAAGAAGAGTTACTGTTATTATGGATGAAACTCTCCGTAACAAAGTAGTTCAAACCAGTAAAAGAATGCATGAGGTATTCGGAATCGGTAAAACTCCGCCAGTTTGTTCTGAAAAAAGCAAGTGCAGAAAATGTTCACTACGGGAGATTTGTTTGCCCGATACTCTTCGCAGGGGTTCAGTAAAACAATATTGGTCAATAAATCTAAACTATGTAAAGGACTGAGTCTATGAGAAGAATGCTAAATACACTTTTCATAACTTCACCTATGTCATATCTAGCAAGAGATGGTGAAAATATTGTAATTCGCCAAGAAGAAAAGGATGATTTTAGATTCCCAATACACAATATTGAATCTATTGTTTATTTTGGTTATCCGGGAATCAGTCCGGGTCTTATTGGTTTATGTATGGAGAGAGGTATTTCCTTAACCTTTTTAACCGAGCACAATCGGTTTTTAGGAAGAGTGGAGGGGGCTAGTCACGGCAATGTATTGTTAAGAAGGAAGCAGTACCGGTTGTCTGATACTCCTTCAGAATCACTTGAACTCTCGAAATATACAGTGGCTGCAAAAATTCTTAACAGTAGGAGTATTTTGCAAAGAGGACTAAGAGATTATCCGGAAATAAACCTAGGTGGTTTCGAAAAGACTATTGTGCAACTCCTTCAAGCTTCGAAGAATCTTGAAATCTGTAAGGACCTTGAAGACGTTCGCGGAATTGAAGGTAGAACTTCCAAGGAGTATTTCGAATATCTCGATCATCTAATTTTAGAACAAAAAGAGCATTTCTTTTTTAAAACCAGAAGTAGACGACCCCCAAAAGACAGATTTAATGCAATGTTGAGTTTTGTTTACACCTTATTAACTCACGAGTGTAGATCCGCCTTAGAAAGTGTAGGTCTTGACGCAGCCGTAGGCTTTTTACATCGTGATAGACCTGGAAGAGCAAGTTTAGCCCTTGATCTTGTGGAAGAGTTCCGAGCTTATTTAGGGGATCGATTTGTTCTGTCCATGATTAATCGGCGACAAATCAAAGAAAATGATTTTGATATAGGCCTCGATGGGTCAGTAACGCTCAAAGCCGATGCTCGCAAAGCCTTCCTAACAAATTGGCAAACTAGGAAACAAGATGAAATCATTCACCCGTATCTAAATGAGAAGATTCCAATTGGGCTCTTACCTTATTCTCAGGCCTTGTTGCTTGCAAGATTCATAAGGGGCGATCTTGACGCATATCCCGCTTTTCTTCTAAAGTGAGGTGATTTTTAATGATGGTTTTAATCACGTATGATGTTAACACCACTGATTCCGCAGGACGCAAACGGCTTAGGAGAGCCGCAAAACAGTGTGTAAATTATGGTCAACGAGTTCAAAACTCCGTCTTTGAGTGTTTGTTAGAACCCTTCCAATTCGAGTCTTTAAAAGCCGAATTAGTAAATATAATCGATGCTTCAAAAGATAGTTTGCGGTTTTATCATCTTGGAGCTAATTGGAAGCCTCGTATTGAGCATGTTGGTATTAATGAGAGTTATGATCCTGAAGGGCCAATAGTTTTGTAAAAAGCTTCCGCGAACCTATAATACTTCGAATTTTTCCAGTAGGTTCGCGCCGAAAATCGATGCTATCAACATGATGAAGCTTAATATTCGAGTGTGTATTGAGATATGGATAATGATTGAGGAGAAATAAGAGGAACTCCCGTATCTCCTTTTTAGAAATCCCTTATTTTTTGTTCAATTTGAACAGTCGCTCCCCGCGCGGGAGCGTGGATTGAAACTTGGAACCCGGTAAGCGAGCTCATACGTTACTTGGTCGCTC
>CAYZSD010000154.1:0-368 GCA_964481075.1 uncultured Rikenellaceae bacterium
GAGTACACCTGCTCGGAGTAGCGGTTTACCAGGTAAGACACAAACAGGCCTGCAAATACGCAGATAGCTATCCAGTACCACTTTCCAAGGAAAAGGAAGAAGTAACGCTTAAGATCGAGGGTTTCCTCGGGAAACGGGGGATAATTATTTTGGTTTTCCATAATGCTTTAACTTTTCCACAAATTCACACTTATAATTCTAGTGAATAATTACTTATACAATTGACGAATCCAATTCACTCAAATAACCTTTAGTGCTGGTAACACTAATAATGCTTTAACTTTTCCACAAATTCACACTTATAATTCTAGTAAATAATTACTTATACAATTGACGAATCCAATTCACTCAAATAACCTTTAGTGCTG
>CAYZSD010000154.1:468-4682 GCA_964481075.1 uncultured Rikenellaceae bacterium
GTAACACTAATAATGCTTTAACTTTTCCACAAACCTGCTTGAATTGTCTATGTTGGCACACAGACAGTAGGCAAGTTCATACAAGCCACTTGTTGATATTAACACAATTAATTTATAAGTCTCTTATACTGCAATTTGGTTCTCCCAAAGTTTACAATAAGCCCAACTCGACATCCCGTTGCTTTGAGGTAATTTAGAACTTGGGCAATATGTTCATTTGAAAAATTATCAACTGTATTTAACTCAACAATTAGCTCATTGTAGCAGATAAAGTCAGCAATAAATTTTTTGCCAAGCAGCTGACCTTTATAGGTAACATCCAGAATTTTCTCCTTTTCATAGGGAATATTCTTCCTTGCAAATTCTATTGCAAGTGCTTCTTGATATACTGATTCAAGGAATCCACAACCTAACTCATTGTGCACATCCATACAGCATCCAATAACGTTATAGCACTCCTCTTTAAGGGGATATAGCTCATCAATGATGTCAACCATATTAAACTATTTTAGTACTAAAATAATTGCAGAAGGTTAAACAAAATCGGACTATAAATATCTATTCGGTTTTCTAGATCATTAAACTTTAGGCTATGTAGTCACTAATTTGTGTCTTTGTCCTTGAGCAATGTAGTGTGCATTTGTGGATCGTTAAATAATCATATTTATAGCCGAGTAATAAAGTTATAAAGCAGTATTATGGTACTTATGGACGATAGCGTTAAGTTTACGTAGGGTAAATTCATCTGGAAAACCTTGTTGCCAATGGGTTTTACGATTACCACATCGTTGGGGAGCAGGTAGAAGGCCTCGGAGGTTAATACCGACTTATCGCCAAGATTTAGATGATAGGTTTTGTTTCCCTGCGCGGTTTGCCTAACCACCAGCACATTCTTGCGGTCGCCATTCTCGGAGATATCGCCAACTGTTGCAAGAGCCTCAAAGATGGTGAGGTTATCGTTAAAGTTGCGGAAGTTTCCGGGACGGCGTACCTCGCCCAGCACGGTAATCTTGTAGTTGGCCATCTTCACAATAACTGAGGCATCCTTGTAGATGGTTTCGGTTTTCTCCTGAATTACCGAACGGGCCTGATCGAGCGTAAGCCCTTTCACTTGGGCTTTGCCCAGATAAGGCAGGGTTAGGTTGCCCTCGTCGTCGATGCTATAGCCGGTAAGGTAGAGCGAGGCCTCATCGCGGCTCTGGGAAGCATAGGTATTGCCCGAAGGGTTGTTAAACATATGGCTGATTTCGGGGCTTTGGGTTATGAGCTGGATAAAGAGCACATCGCCTGACTTTAGCAGGTAGGGCGGTGGCGTTGCGATAGGCAGCTCCTGATCGCTGGTAATATTGTGCATGTAGAGCAGCTGGGCGCGGCGGTTGCACGAGGCGAACACGGTTGCTGCTGCAACTATAAGGATAAGGGGTTTAATTCTCACGGGTATATTTTTTATTTTTGTTTGCGCATTTGCGTTACTTAGATACTGATCAGTTGATTGCCGTGCTACACAGCTTCGCCCGGTAACCCACAGTGGAATTTTTGCGGGAGATGGCGAATAGTTTACAAATTTAGCTAATAAACCACAATATAAACAAAATGTGGCGGAAATAGCTCGCAGGGAAAAATACAGCAATCTCGTTAACCGCAAAGTGCGCGGTTCCCGAGACAGGGAGCAAGATTATTGAGCAAGAGAGAATATCGATTATTGATTAACGATTTGCAATTTAAGATTTAGAGTTGAAAGGCAAAAGACAGAAGCAAGGGCAAGGGGCAAAGGGCATAGAGCGGGGGGGGCGAAAAGAGGAACATACCTATGTGTAGTCTATAATTTCTATGTGGTTAGTCTGAAAGTTGAAAGTTTTAGTTGAAAATTCTATGTATTTGGCTCAGCCTCCGCCTTCAATCATCGTGAAGTTGGCTTTTGGCAGATGCCTGTCTCGGGAACCGCTGTTCTTTAGCGGTTAACGAGAGCAGTTGGCAAAGCAGGGAGAATCAGTCAATCAGTCAATCAATCAACCTTAACCGAAGGTCAGAAGTCACTCGTCACCTGCCTGTCTCAGCTTGTCTCGTAAACGATAGTAGAAGAGAGGAGATAGGCGGTTTTGCCAAGCTAACGAGATCACTCGTCACCACTAGTCACCTGTATCCTGTCACCTCCTGTTACTCAATTTGTGTTAATTTGGCTGAGACGTGCGAGACAGGAAGCAGGAGTATTGAACAAGAAGTCGGTAAACACCTGTCTCGTGATTGAGGCGTTTTTTTGCCGAGATAAAGAGAGAAGACAAAGGCAGAAGATAGAATTCAGAAGACCCTGGTCATGGGAATGAGGGATTTTCTGCCCAGTAATTTCCTTCCATCTACGTTTTCAGGGATTTCAGGGCAAAAGTAGTCCTACATACTATTTTGAATATTTCCAATTACAATAAATAATAATAAAGGGACGTAAACCCAAATAGACTTTTCATCGTATATTATTTGTATCTTCGTAACTAAGTAGCCTAGAATATATTTAATAATCAGCATATGGTATATCGTTTATTTCTTATCTGCTTAACTATTATCCCAATTAATAAGGGTTTTTCCCAATCTACAATTACTGATATTGAAGGGAATACATATAAAACTATTACTATTGGCAATCAGGAGTGGATGGCAGAAAATCTAAAGGCTAGCCGATTTAAGAATGGAGAAGACATTTATCCCCAAGTATTTGTTACTGATTGGTTGCAATTAGAAAATGGTTATTATGCTGTATATGAAGACAATGCTTTGTTTCATGAGGCATATGGGAAGTTGTATAACTGGTATGCGGTGGTTGATATAAGGGGACTATGCCCTGAGGGATGGAGAGTACCCAATGATAATGATTGGCAACAGCTATTAGATAATATTGATGCAAAAGCATGGGGGAACAACAATAATGCAGGTGCAAAGTTAAAGTCGCGACGACAAGAGAACTCCCCTCTAGGTGATGAATATAGCACGTCCGAACATCCTCGGTGGAACTCTCATAGTGTTAGATATGGGACCGACGATTTTGGTTTTAATGCACTACCTGGAGGTGTTCTAACTCCGTCAGCTAATTTTAATCATATTGGAAGCCACGCATATTTTTGGAGTTCAACGGAAGGCGATCAGGATCAAGCATGGGCTCGGGTATTGATTTCATCAAACAAAGGCATGAGCAGAAGTCAATACACAAAGGGTTTAGGCATGTCGGTTAGGTGCATTAAGGGAGATGCCCAAAGTATTCAGGTGCCGCAACTTATAACACATAAGGCATATAATATCTCGACAACATGGTTTACAATCGGGGGTGAGATAACAAGCACTGGTGGAGCTGAAGTTCTTGAAAAGGGAATTGTATGGTCAACCGATGATAACCCAACAATAGAGAATAACACAGGGATCATTCCCAGCGGAAGCGGAGTGGGAGCCTTTACTCAAACAATTTCTGGGTTACCCCCTGGCTCCACATACTGGGTTAGAGCCTATGCTACAAATTCAGCGGGCACAGCATACGGCATTCAGAAAAGAGTTGGTACCTTAACTAGTATTACGATTCCAACTCTAACGACACGGGCAATATCAAATATTACAACATCTTCTGTTACAAGTGGTGGAATTATTATCTCCGATGGGGGTAGCCCGATTAACTCAAAAGGAGTGGTTTGGGGAATAAATGAAACTATAAACATCGATAATAAAGTTGGGATAACCAACGACGGCGAAGGCTCTGATAGTTTTATTAGTTTTGTTACTCCTTTACAATCCAATACATCATACTATGTTAGAGCTTATGCAAGTAATAACGAGGGAATTTCTTATGGAAATATAGTTAACCTAGTAACACTTGACGACACTCCTGTCACCTATGCACTTTTCTTGACATCAAACCCAAGCAATGGGGGGAGTACACAGGGAGGTGGATCGTACCAGGAGGGAGCAACGGCAAACCTGTCGGCTACCCCTGCCGATGGATACCAGTTTGTGAACTGGACAAGGGGGACAACTCAGGTTAGCACCCAGGCTAGCTTCGCTTTCACAATGCCTAGCGAAAATGTATCACTGGTGGCTAATTTTGAGCTAATTCCTGCACCAACATACACCCTTTCCATTACCGCCAACCCAAGCAATGGGGGGAGTGCACTGGGAGGCGGAGCGTACCAGGAGGGAGCAACGGCAAACCTGTCGGCTACCCCTGCCGATGGATACCA
>CAYZSD010000154.1:4782-8125 GCA_964481075.1 uncultured Rikenellaceae bacterium
GGCTAGCTTCGCTTTCACAATGCCTAGCGAAAATGTATCACTGGTGGCTAATTTTAGTGAGCCAACAACCACGTCCGATGGTGAACCTTGTGAAGGGTTACCTTCAATATTAGATTATGATAACAACACCTATAATACTGTTTACATTGGTGGACAATGCTGGATTAAGGAGAATTTAAAAACAACTACTTACTCTGATGGCACACCAATACCACACAGGCAGAATAATTCCCAATGGACACAGGCTGGAACTAGCAAAGAAGGGGCCTACTCAGTTTACTCATACAGCAGCGTTTCAGGAATTAATTCCGAAGAGCAAATGCTTGAACTTTATGGTGCTTTGTATAACTGGTATGCTGTTGACAACAGTAAGGGACTATGCCCAACGGGATGGAGAGTTGCTACTGAATCGGATTGGGATCAACTTATTAATTACTTAGGCGCTGCCTACGGACATCATAACTCAAGTTCAGACCTGGAAGGAGTTGGAAACGTATTGAAATCCTGCAGGCAAGTAAACTCCCCCCTCGGCGGTGATTGCAATACCAATGCTCATCCTCGATGGGATTTTCATAGCATACACCGAGGAACTAACGCTTACAATTTCACTGCTCTTCCGGGCGGATATAGAATCGCTAACGGCACTTTTATGATTCATAGCACCAGCGGTTTCTGGTGGACACAATCTGTGAACGGACATGCAAAGATTATTTTCTATGATTTTGCAAGTGTAACAGGATTCCCTTTGGAGAAAGAGTTCGGCTTATCGGTACGATGCATAAAGGAGTAGGGAGTAAGTAGTAAGTAGACGGTAGTAAGTTGCGGAGTAAGTTCTTGCTATCTATTACTTACTTTTTTTACTTTCTTAATTCTTTAAGTAAATAGGAGTTTGACGGCGGATATTTAATGGCAAAATTTTTCTGGCTGATTAATCATACTTTCAAGCATTCGCTGGATTTCAAGAGTTAACTCTATCAGTTCGTTGTGCTTAGGTTCTTCAATATAACATGAGGCCAATGAGACATTAAGCCAATGAATTGTTTCACACACCTCTGATTGAGAGTCTATTAGTTTTGAAACAAATGATTTCACATATTTTCTTTTTGGCCAACTTTCAGCTATATTGGAACCAACAGATCTAGATGATCTTCTCATTTGGTCGGTCAGGGCATACTTTTCTTCCTTGGGAAACGTTTTTGTAACTTCAAAAATCTCCATACATAAATTAAAAGCCTTCTGATAAACTATTAGGTCTTTAAAACCCTGGTATTTTTTCTAATTATTCATCCTGTTTTACTTTGTAAATGGCTAATAATTGTAAATAGTAAGTAGTAGATAGTAAGTTGCGGCGTTGGTTCTTGCTATCTATTACTTACTTTTTTACTACTTACTACTTACTACATACTGTTTTATAAACGTACACAAAAAACTACTGTCCAAAGGTATTCGGGATGTGATACTGAGGTCCTGTTTGGGGACGCTTCCACACATTAACCGACTGGCCTGCACCCACAACAGCCCCCACAACGCTATTATTATCGGTTATAGTAGTAATTGTGTAAGTGTAACTATTTGGAAGATTAGGTGAGACCCATATAGGAGGATCGGGAACGGTAAAATTGAATGTATATGGACCTGTGCCTTGAAGGGTACCGTCAGTTTGCCTATTAAGCCATGATTGTCCGTAATTATTGGTAAGACTAAATGTAAATGGTGGTGTACCGCTAAAGGTTATCTCGAGGGTAACCTCCTCACCTTCACAAATGGTTGCATCGGTAACCAGGTTAGTTATCTCGGCGAAAACCCCCACGCAAAGCGAAATCTCGGCGGTGCCGTTCATATCCGCCGCACACGAAGGGCGTGAGGTGTTATAAGCCCTAATTTCATAGGTTCCTACCTCTACAATATTTGTAAATGCTAAAGCACTTCCTGTTCCGCTTTGTGTTTGAACCGTTCTTGCCTCGTCGATAAACCATAGCTCGTAGGTTACGCCAATGTCGCTACCACTTAAACCGATAGTACCAGTACCTGCACCACATATTTCACCTCCCCCTGTTACATTATAGATAGTTGGTGTGGGGTAAACAGATATGGTTACCGGATCGCCAAAGATATTGCCGTCGGTAGCTCCTGATTTGACCGCCGTTAGGGTATATGTGGTTGTGCTAGCTGGGCTCAGGTTTTCAATTTCATAGGGCGGAGTGCTAAAAGTAGTCGAATACTCGGTTGTTCCGTCTGTGTATTTTATCTCCCAAGGTGAGTTGCCCGAAAGGGCAACAAACAGTGAGGTGGTTTCTAACTCGCATATGCTATGGTTAATCGAAGAGAATGTAGCCGTGGGGATTGTAATTGGGACAATGGATGCTAACGTAAAGTACTCGTTGGTGCCATTAAATGTGATAGGTGAGCCACTAGTAATGGTAGTACTTGTTAAGTTGGTTGGTGTTGCAGGTATTACAGGTACGCCACCAACAATTTCCCACTTGCTTGTTCCATGATTCCAACGAACTATTCTAAGGTTTGCCCTTCCTGCCCAACCAAGCGCTGCGGCAATATCGCTAGTTCCTGTAAGGGTAAACTGAACTGATGCAGTGCCAGTATTTGGGCCATTAAGAACCCAATATTCCGACTGAGAGATGGTTTCAAGAGGGGCATCGTAGTTTCCACTACCGTAGAAGCCAGCTCCGAGGTTTTTACTAAAATATTCAATGCTCCAGTACTGGTTTCCAGCTGTTGTAGGGTTTATTATTCTGGTTACTTTTTTTCTTCCTGGTTTCCCAACGGGGAAGTGAAAGTTTGTAGCCGGAGAGGAGGGCAATAGTCTCCTATAGTTACCTTCAATAAACATATCCTCATTCCCTCCCTGCTCAAGGTTCATCCCTGTTGTAGTATTATAGCTTAATCGACTACCTTGGTTTCTGATTCTCCCGGACTCTAAACGAATATTATTGAATATTTCAATGTTCTGTTCAATATCGTATCCTGTGCTATTCATAAATCGAATAGATTTAAAAGCATTAGAACCAGTAAAACTTCCTTTAATGGTTTGACTAGCAGTTCCTTTAATATATGTCCACCATCCAGCAGTTGAATAATTACCCCCGAATTCTAATTCAACATCTCCAATGTAAGTTGCATTTTTACTTTGACGAAAAGTTGCTCCAGATTTCACTAAAAGATTTCCACATACGGTGAAGTTAGAATCATAAATTGATGTTTTAGTTCCCGAACCAGCGATAGTAAGATTGTTGTAAATTAGAATATTAGGCAATTCGTAGCTCCCAGCTCCCCCAAACTCCATAGTTCCTCCTGAGCCACAGGCAAGAAAAGCTGAGTAGTCGCC
>CAYZSD010000155.1:0-8098 GCA_964481075.1 uncultured Rikenellaceae bacterium
CCTCGGCTGGGTCAGCCACCAGCGTTAGGGTGTAGGTTGGTATCAGCTCGAAGTTCGCTATCAGGGTAACGTCCTCAGCAGGCATGGTGTAGGTGAAGGAAGCCAAATCGCTCACCTCCACGCCACCAGCAGTCCAGTTAAGGAATATGTAACCATTTGCAGGATTTGCTGTTAGGTTTATATTCTCACCAAAATTGTAAAATTCCTGATTAGGACTAACAATTACATCACCAGCATCAAGAGGGTTAACAAATATGGTTAGTAAGTAATTAACTAGTTCAAAATTAGCAGTTATGGTTATATCAGAAGAAGGCATTGTATAGACGTAGTTAGAAGATTCGCTTAGAATATTTCCTTCCTCATCGCTCCAGTTCACGAACTGGTATCCTTCGTAGGCAACTGCATCAATGTAAACTTCTTCACCTGCCACAAATTCTCCATCACCAATAGTTGTTCCTCCTTCAAGTGGATTCGAAACGAGTGTAAGTGTATAAATTTCTGTTCCCTGAAGAATAAACTTAGCAGTTAGAGTAACATCGCCAGCAGGCATTGTATAGGTAAAGAGAGCATCATCACTAATTACCAAACCATCTTTCCGCCAACTTTGGAATTCATAACCTGTATTTGGGATAGCCTCAAGTTCAATAATATCGCCCATGTTGAAGAACTCCTGTTCTGGATAAATTGTTACTGAGCCTCCTTCTTCAGGATTAACTACTATTGTTAATGTGTAGTCAATCAGTAAGAAATTGGCGGTTAAAGCAACATCTTCATTTGGCATGGTGAAAATGTAGATTGGGTCAAATCCAATAATTTCATCGAGGCTATTCTTCCAAGATATGAATTGATATCCAGTATTAGCAGTTGCAACAAGTTGCACTTCACTTCCTTCGGAGTAATTGCCAGCACCAACTACAATTCCTGCTCCATCTGGGGCAATGGTGATGGTTCAATTGTAGGTTGGGGGAGGTATCAGACCAAAGTTAGCAGTAAGAGTTGTATTGCTATTAGGCATTAAGAAAACAAAATCCTGCGTTTCACTAACCACGTTGTTACTTTCGTCAGTCCAATTAATGAAGAAGAAATCGGGGTTAACAAAAGCCGATACAAGAACTAAGTCACCTTCTTGGTACTGACCTTCTCCAAATACAGTTCCTCCATCGGAGGGATTAGGAACTAATGTTAGTGTGTACAGCGGGGTTTGATTGCTTACAAAGTAAGCAGTTAATGTAACATCCTCCGAGGGCATAGTATAGGTGAAGTCTGCATCATTGCTAATAATAGCAAGGTTCTTACGCCAACTGTGGAAAGTGAAGCCGTTTGCAGCCATTGCCTCGAGGGTTACCTGAGTATAGTTACCCACTTGAACGGTATTCTCGTAAGGCTCACCATCGACATTGATGCTTCCTTCTCCAACTACGTTGACAGTCAAATTAAAGTTCATTGGGAAAATTGTACCGAATGAAGTTGGTGAACCTGCCAAGGTTAAGCTATAGTTTAGAGAGTCGATTCCCTCAAGCCCTGCGCTAACAATTGTTACAGGAATGTTTGACGCTGGAATAGTTTGTGAGAAAATGGCTATTAGATTAGAAATACCAACATCATCGCCTTCAATTGCATCAACCAAAAACAGATTGTTCTGGTTAATAGTAGCTGTGTTTGTTCCATCCCATACCTTGCTTTCAACGGTGAAGGAACCTCCAATTGAAATGGTCTTTGCAAGGATACTTGCATAACCAACTCCATTGTCGGTGGTCAGTTCATAGTTCAATGCATCTATACCATCAACTGTGATTTCAGTAAACAGTACCTCTTTCAAACCAACATTTTTGTCTTCAAATGCAACATTGTAGGTGAATAGTAATTCATCTCCATTGAAGCGATTGTCATTGAAACTATCCCCTGTTACTAAAGTAGTTGCATCGTAAACCTTGCTGTTTGCTTCGAAATTGCTTAGAACAAGCTGAGCAGGTGTAATACTTGCAATAGCTAATCCTTCAAAGGTAGTCAGTTCGTAGTTTCCAGCACTCGCTCCTCCATCTAATATAATATTGCTGAAAGTTACAATCTTTTCATTACCAACATTCTTGTCGTCGAAGCTAACAAGGTATGCGAAGAGAAGTTCGTCTCCGTCAACACGGTCGTCTTCAAATGATGGATTAAATACAGAAGTAGTAGCGTCGTAAACTTTATCCGCTGCTGCAAAATTGCTCAGGTTAAGAGGTCGAACCAAAATGCTTGCAGTTGTTTGTCCGGTATATGGATTGGTTTTGGTTTCGGGATAAAGCGTGTAGTTACCCATGTCAATTCCACCAACAATATTGAAATCTGAGTAGAAAACAGTTAAATCAGTTCCAATATTTAAATCTTCAAAGAAAGCAGTGTAGCCAATTTCAAGTTCATCGCCTTCAATTCTGTCGTCGTTGAACGAAAGAGAAGCATCAAGGCTACCATCATAAATCTTATCAAGTGCCTGTATATCACTTAATATTAAAGTGCGGATGGTGATATCGGCAAGGGCAACTCCATCAGTTGAAGCTAATACATAGTTATCCATATCTATTCCACCACTAATGTCGAAGTTTGAGAAGATAACCTCCTTATTCAAACCAACATTCTTATCAACGAAAGTTGCTGTATAAGATACAGTTAGAATGTCGTTTTCGAATCTGTCATCATCGAAACCTGTTCCTGAAACAATGGTGGTGCCATCATAAACCTTTCCTTCAGCAACGAAGTTGCTAAGAACAAGTGGGGCAGGAGTAATATTTGCCGAAGAGTACTGAGTGAAAATAACGTATTTATCAGCGTCAGGTCCACTGAGTGTTAGGCCTGAAATTGTAACAGGTTTATTGTCACCAACGTTTTTGTTGTTAAATGTTGCAACAGCAGAGGAAGCATCGAGATTAACAATGTGATTTTCGTCATAGAGACCAATAACCTGTCCAAAATCTGCAATATCGGCTTCAACACCTGAGTTGTAAACTCTGTTTTGGGCAATTAAACCATCGAGGTTAAGAATCTTCACAAACAGAGCATTTAGTTCAATATCTTGATTCCCAACAAGGAATGTGTAGTTTTGATTGCTGCTAACTGTTTCACCACCAACCATCCAGGCAACAAATACCCAACCCTGATTTGGATTAGCTGTTACAGTAGCCGTTTCATTCTCAATAAATTCTCCTCCTCCAGAAACTGTACCACCCATTGAAGGAATTGCATTTACAGTAACCAAGCTGCTTTCTGAACCTACTAGCTTGAAGTGGGCTGTTAAAGTAACGTTTGACGCTGGTATTGAGTAATTAAGTACAGAATTGTTACTTATAGCTACTCCGTCCTTACGCCAATTCATGAATTCATAGCCTTCGTTTGCAGTTGCAGTAATGATTATTGAGTTACCCATATTGTAGGTATCTTGGTCTGGAACAATTGAAATTTCTCCAGCATTCTCAGGTGTAACAAGTACTGTAAGTGTGTAATCAGTTAGCTCGAAGTTTGCTTCAAGTGCAATATTCTCGCTGGGCATAGTGAACACGTACTGTGTGTTGGTGCTTACAATAGTTCCACCCAAAGTCCAGCTTACGAAATGGTAGCCTAAGCCTGGTGTTGCAGAAACAACTACTTCGCTACCAGCATAGTAAAGACCAGACCCGGTTACGATACCAGAACTGCTTGGGTTCACGGTGATTGAAAGTTCGAATATCGGTTCGGCTTCAAAAACCGCTGTTAGCAGCCTATCGGCATTAGCAGTGAAGGAAATTGTACTTAAGGTTGAAATCTCACTACCATTCTCTTGCCACTTGATAAAGGTGAAATGTTCGTTTGCAATAGCCGAAAGTGTTACCTCTTGTCCATGCTCGAAGTTTCCTGTACCAGTAATAACACCTCCGTTCAAAGGACTTGCTGTTGCGCTTATTGTGTAAACATTTATGGCAAATAAAGCGGTAACAGTAATGTTATCAGTTACATTCACATCGATACGTGGATTATCGGTACGTCCATCGCTCCATTCTACAAAATGGTAACCATAGTTTGGTGTGGCCTCAACAGCAATTCCACTATTTCCATACTCAACCACTTGATTTGCATCACCTTGAATAGAGCCGTTTGAGTCGGCTAGGTAGGTGAGGGTATAGGTGTTTGGAGCGAATAATGCATGAATGGTGTGATTACTGGTTACATTCACAAACTCGTATTCTGAAACTATACCAACACTTTCACCATCTACTAACACATCAGCAAGATAATGTCCTATGCTAGGTTGTATGATAAATGTTTGATTTTCACCCTCTTCAATAAGGATATTTCCTGTAGGTGAAATTGTCCCCCCATTGCTTGCGCTAGCTGAAATAATATATGATTGTGCATCAATGTAAGATGTCCAGCTAAAGTTATCAATCATAATTCTTTCTCCTGTTATCCTGGCAATCTTTATCATTATGTTACTTGCTGGAAGGTTAAGTTCAGCAGAGTAGGTGAACCAATCGCTTGTAGATAGGAGGTTTCCATCGATATTTGGTAGAGCAAACCATTCATCTCCGTTGGTTGAGTAGCTTACTGCGTATTCAGGTAATGGACTGCCATCCCATCTTCTCACTTTTATTGAGAAATCTGCAATACCATTCTCAAGAACAGTAATAATAGCTTTCGAACCTTCGGTTTGATTTATTCTCATTGAGTAGGTACCAAGGGCACCTGGGAATCCATCCTGTAATGCTACGGCATTTCTCAGAACACTTGTACCTTGTACCATGGCTCCCGACTGCTGGTAGCCATGGTTTGCATAGCTCGAAAGGATGATGGTTCCATCCTGAATCCAGAAAGCATCAACATCAAAATCAACTATGCTTGGGGCAAAGGTAAGGGTTACGAAAATTTGCTTTTGGTTGCTTGCAACCATGAATGAACCCGAATAGTTTTCGTGACCTGATGCTGTAACATTGAACTGATAGCTACCATTTGGCAGGTTAATGAATGTCTGACCATTCATGTCGGTTGGTGGAGGTGTTCCATACCCTTCAACCGAGACAATAGCACCGTTTACTAAAGAAACACCATTTGTAACGTTAAAAGTTACAAGGTAAGTGTTTATAGCAAATTCTGCGCTAACAGTAATGTCTTCTGTAACATTGGAATCGATTCTTGGATTATTGGTTAACCCATCGCTCCATGCAAGGAAGTGGTAGCCTTCATTTGGAATAGCAAGGACAGCACTTCCTGCACCCCCATGAATAACGTTTTGGATTAACACACCAGATACGGTTCCATTTACAGAAGCAGCGTAGGTCAGTGTATAGGTGTTTATCTCAAACAAAGCCAAAACCGAAAGGTTTTCCGTAATATTTGTATCGGTCCTAGGATTCTCTGTTACTCCATCGCTCCATTCTACAAAATGGTAACCAGTGTTTGGAATCGCTTCAACTGGAGTACCATCGCTGCCATGCTCAATAGTTTGCAAGGCATTTCCTCCAATTGTTCCATTTCCATCAGTGGTATAAGTTAGAGTGTACGTGTTGATTGCAAACCAGGCAGTTACTGTAAATCCTCCTGTTACATTCTCATCAACCCTTGGGTTATCGGTTCTTCCATCGCTCCACTGTACGAAATGGTAGCCAATACTGGGAATTGCTTCCACTGAACTTGTAGCACTTCCATGCTCAACTAGTTGTACGCTTTCACCAGCGATTGTTCCGTTTTCCCCAGCAACAAAAGTAAGAGTGTAAACATTTATTGCAAATTCTGCTGTTACTGAAACATTTGCAGTTACATTCACATCGGTTCTTGAGTTGTCGGTTCTTCCATCGCTCCACTGAACAAAATGGTAACCATAGGCGGGAATTGCTTGCACAGAAGATCCACTTTGGCCATAATTAATAGTCTGATTTGCCTGACCAGCAATGCTTCCATTGGAACCAGCAATATATACAAGAGTGAAGGTTTTGATAGCAAAGTTAGCGGTGAAGCTGATATCCTGTGGAGGCATGTTAAAACTGAATGGATTCTGGTTAGTTGCATGATAGCCAGTCCAACCAACGAAATTGTATGCTACATTCGGGTTGGCGGTTATAGTTACAGGATCACCCTCATAGTAGTTTCCTCCTCCGGTTACTGTACCACCAGCAGTTGGATTTCTAAATAACGAGACAGTATAAGTTGAAGGATCAGCAAAATTTGCAACTAGCGATCTATCCGAAGTAGCTGTGAATGTATAAACTATATCTTCCGACATAGGTTCACCATCCTCGGTCCAGTTTACAAATTCGAATGTTCCGTCAGGAACTGCCTCAAGTTCAACCATATCACCATGATTGTAAATACCAGCACCAATCACGCTGCCATATCCCTCTGGGTAAGCAATTGCTGAAATAGTATAAGTATTAATTGAAAACTCGGCGGTTACGGTAATGTTTTGTGTTACATTTGAATCGGTTCTGGGATTACTTGTAATACCATCACTCCATTGTACAAAGTGATAGCCCTCGTTAGGAACAGCAAGAACAGCAGACCCACTTCCTCCGTGAGCTACCACCTGAATAGCAACTCCAGTAACTGACCCATTTGCACCTGCTACGTAAGTTAAAGTGTAGGTATTTATTGCAAACTGAGCTGTTACTGTAATATTCCCAGAAATATTTTGGTCAATCCTTGGGTTTTGGGTGATGCCATCACTCCATTGAACGAAATGGTAGCCTGGGTTTGGAATTGCTAATACTTCTGTTCCATTGTTACCATGCTCAACATATTGAATGGTTTCACCGTCAATTGTTCCATTTAGTCCTGGTATGTAGTTTAGAGTGTAAGTGTTAATTGCAAATAAAGCTGTAACTTCAATATTCTGAGTTACATTTACATCTACACGTGGGTTATCGGTGCGCCCATCGCTCCATTGTACAAAGTGGTAACCCTCGTTTGGAATGGCTTCTACGGCAGTACCATTTGAGCCATAGCCAACGATCTGTGAATCATCGCCTTGTATCGAGCCATTCTCGCCAGCAAGATAGGTTAGGGTATAGGTGTAAATTTCAAATTCTACATGTATAGAATGGTTTTGAGTGACATTCAAAAACTCGTATGAACTTGTTACACCGATGCTTTCACCATCTACAAGAACATCTGAAATGTAATATCCTGTATTAGCAGCAATTGTGAATGTTTGGCTATCACCTTCTACCACTGTTATTTCGCCCGATGGAGTTATTGTTCCACCACTAGTAGATGTTGCGTTGATAGTGTAGGTATTTACAGGGGGAACGTATGGAGCACCCATCACCTTAATGTTATCAAACCTATTATTGCCTAATTCGGCGGTTGCCCCTGTAAGAACGAATCGAACAGCAAAGTTTGGATTGTTGTTTGCTTGTTGAATTGACGTGAAGTTTACTGTTACTAGCTGTTCGGCAATCCAATTGTTTGCGTAGGATGAAATATTTACAACCTCTTTGGTAACCCAGTCAGTTCCGTTTACTGAGTATTGAACTTCTTGGTGAGTGAAACCGGTTGTAGTTCTTCGTGTGGGATAAGTAATTATAATGTCTTGGTAGTCAACCGTGGAGAATGATAGCGTGAAATACTGTCCATTATTCACACTTTCCAAACCACCACGAGGTGCAAAGCTTCCTCCAATTTCCTCACCTTCTACACCATTAATAAGTGTTCCACCGAACGAGTAAGCTTGGGTGAATGTGTAAGAAAGCGAACCATTTCCAAGGGAAGCATTTATTGGTTGAACCCAATTAACGTTTGATTCAGGAACATTACTATTGAAGTTCCAGTAAGCAATAAGATTATCAATTACAACCTGTTGTTTCACAGTTATGGTTGCTGTTACCTCAAGGGTTGTTTCAGGGTCACTTTGATCCACATACTGTGGCAGTTCGAATGATCCTATTGCAAGATAATCTCCTGGGGTTAAGCCATCGTATCCATCAATAATCCATGATAATGCTACAACATGGGTTCCGTTATTACTATCCGTAATAGTTGTTGTTGTGGCGAGAGCAGCGATAGCGTCTGCTTCGCTTGTTCCATAGTTTACCTGAACATTTGGTACAGAAGCTATGCTTACAATGGTGGGGTTTGGAGCCCATTCGCCAACTGT
>CAYZSD010000156.1:0-8002 GCA_964481075.1 uncultured Rikenellaceae bacterium
GAGTATATTCACTTGAGGTTGATGCTGAAAACTATATAAATGAAAAGCGTTACGATCTTGCAGCAAAGAAATTTATTGATGCACTCAAAATCATACCAAATAGTGCTGCACTAAAGTATAAAGTTGGATACTGCTACCTTCAAACCCCCGACAGAAAACACCTTGCAATAGAGTATTTGATTAGTGCAGCAGAAAATATTGCAATAGATTTTAACCCTAAGTCGATAAAGGAATTGCGTGCCCCTCCCGAAACACTCTTTTTCTTGGGAAAAGCCTACCTCTCTCAAAACCAATTTTCGAGAGCCATTGAGGCATTCGAAAGCTACAAAGAATATCTCAATCCAAATGATGATTTTAATAGAATTGTTGACATAAATATCAACTCCTGCTTGATTGCCCCAAGCTTCATTGAAAATGGCGTTGGTTTAAGGCCAATAAACCTTGGCGAAACAATAAACAGTAAGAACCAAAACTTCAATGCTGTTTTCTCTGGGAACGAAGAGATTATGGCTTACACAACGCTAAGTGATATTGGATATAGGGTTTATATTGCGACAAAAAAAGGAGATGAGTGGAACAGGCCAATTGAGATTACGAGGGAAATTAGAGCAAACTTTTTAAAAACATCCTACCTGTCCCACGATGGGACAGAACTCCTTCTAATTGACGATTTCAGCAAAAAGAACAACATTTACCAAAGCACTAAGAAATTCGGAGTTTGGAGTAAAGCAAAGAAGTTAGGAAGTCCTATTAACAGCAAATATAATGAGACCCATGCCATCCTTACAAAAGATGGTAAAACCATTTACTTTGTAAGCGACAGACCGGGTGGTTCTGGAGGGTTGGATATATACAAATCTACTAAAAACGAAAAAGGGAATTGGACAAAACCAATTAACCTTGGGCCAAGAATAAACACTGAATTCAACGAGAATACACCATTCCTTTCACACGATGAAAAGTATCTTTTTTTCAGCTCCGAGGGACACAATGGAATGGGTGGATATGATATCTATGTAGTAGAAATTGAAGGGAACGGCAAGCCAATAAACCTAGGGTATCCAGTTAACAATACGGTTGACAATACGTTCTTTTACCCATCGTTGATAAAGAATACTGGTTATACAGCATACTATAATAAAGGAGGGAATAGCGTTTTAGATATTCATTTTTTAAAGATTCTTCCTCTTGTAAATTTGAGTGGGACTATTGCCTACGAAAATACACAGGAGGCAAATAGCAGTTCAAGCACCATACTCGCATTTCAGAATCTAGAAAGTATGAATGACGTAGAACTTTCAGTATCATCAAACATGAATAGCTTTACAAAAAGGTTAAGTCCTGGTAATTACAGAGTTATTGCGTCTAAGGAAGGCTACTACGAGTTTGAAACGAAAATAAACATTCCCGATGAATACGAAACAACTGATTTTCATGTTGATATACATTTAAAACCAAAAGAGACAGAATCTCTACTAGCTTTGGAATCTAGTCAAGAAGTATTTGATGTTGAGCCACTACTCATAGAGGAAACGAGTGCACCCTTAAGCACAGCGAACGCTGAAATACCCACTCAAACAAACACGATTGTACACGATGAGCTTACTAGAAAAATTGAAAAAGAAATTCCAAAGGTAATTTACAGTTCCCCTCTATTAAACCCAAACAAATATACTGTTCAAATAATGGCTCTAGTGTTTCCAATAAACCCTGAGCGATTATCAAATATTCCAGATTTAATGGTTATTACAGGCAGCGATGGTTATCATCGATATGTGGTTGGAACCTATGAAACTACTGCGGAAGCTAAGATTGCCCAGCAAAGGCTAATTGAGCAAGGATTCCCTGAAGCCTTTGTTAGACGTTTTCCAGCTCAGACCGATTATACCATTCAACTGATGGCACTAAAAAAGCCCGTTGAACTGGAATTTTTCAAGAATATATCAGAGATTGATGTTTGCAAAGGGGACGATGGGTTCTATCGTTACACAACTGGTACTTTCAATTCACAAGACGAGGCCAAAGAACTTCATAGTAAACTAATTAGCCTTGGATACAAAGATGCATTCATCAGAAGAAGGTAGCGCTTGTTTCTAGTTTATAACTTTTTCTCAACCTCTCTATTTTAACATCAAATATTCATAAGAAATTTGAAGCAGGTTTGCTCTTGACATTTCATTAGAATTAGCTTAGCTTTGTGAGATACATCATAAAACTAAAAAACTATGGAGTATAATCGAATTATTGAATTGTTGGGAGATAAGGCAAAGTTCCTTATCGACCATGAGAGTAAAACCCTTTCGAAGGAATTCCTGCACCTTCCTGGACCCGATTTCATCGAGAGAGTAGTTTCGCAATCGAATCGTACACCCCAGGTATTACGAAGCCTACAAAGCATGTTTAATCATGGCAGGCTAGGTGGAACCGGATACCTATCCATTCTCCCTGTTGATCAGGGCATTGAGCATACAGCAGGAGCCTCCTTTGCACCAAACCCAATTTACTTCGACCCTGAAAATATTGTTAAGCTTGCCATAGAAGGAGGAGCAAATGCAGTTGCTTCAACCTTTGGAGTTCTGGCTGCTGTTTCCAGAAAGTATGCTCATCGTATTCCATTCATTGTAAAGCTTAACCATAACGAATTGCTAACCTACCCCAACAAATACGACCAAATCATGTTTGGGTCAGTAGAGGAAGCGTGGAATTTGGGTGCAGTAGCTGTTGGTGCAACAATATACTTTGGTTCAGAGGAATCGAACCGACAAATCATTGAGGTGGCAGAAGCTTTCGAGTATGCCCATGAGCTGGGCATGGCAACAGTGCTTTGGTGCTACTTACGAAACAACAGTTTCAAAAAAGACGGTATTGATTACCACACTGCTGCCGATCTCACAGGACAAGCCAACCATCTTGGGGTAACCATTCAAGCCGACATCATCAAGCAGAAACTGCCTGAAAATAATGGAGGTTTTAAAGCTATAAGCTTTGGAAAGACACACGACAAAGTTTACACCCAACTATCGAGCGAACACCCTATTGATTTAACCCGATACCAGGTGATTAGCTGCTATAACGGTCGGGCAGGTTTAATTAACTCTGGCGGTGCAGCAAGTGGATCAAGCGATCTGGCCGAAGCAGTATTTACAGCAGTAGTAAATAAAAGGGCTGGGGGTATGGGATTAATTAGTGGTAGAAAAGCCTTCCAACGCCCAATGAACGAGGGTGTAGGTATTCTTAATGCAATACAAGATGTTTACCTGTGTAATGAGATTTGTGTTGCCTAAGCTAGGTTTTATTAAGGGATAAGCTTGAAAATCAGATGAAAAGACTTTTTAGACAGCCTCTTTTACTAGGCTTTTTAAAGGTTTTGTTCTAAAGCAACTCAAATACCCTTGAGCTGTCAGTCATACTTCTTGCTAGACCCTCAATTTCAGTAGCTTTTTCAAACTCTCCAAGCGTGCTTAAGATAAGAGCTAATTGCTTTAAAATCTTCACTTCAAAAATTTTATACCCTGCAATACTGCTTATCTCAAGTGATTTACGCATGTATTCTTGCGCTCTAAAGGCATCCCCAAGAGTAAGAAAATACAAAGCTTGCCAACTTTTGCCCACAATAATGGTTTGGTAGCTGTTCCAAAAAGGTAGTCCACTTAGATATGTATCAACACTTTGCATTATAACTGGATCAAAGCGTGTGCTTTTTTGCCACTTCGCCATCTCGAAGAATACCTTCAGAATCTTTCCAAGACCAACAACTAAAGATCCATGTGGAATCCTTTGAAAACGTTCCAAACGGAGAATTATGGTATCGAATTGTTTTGTAATAATCAATCCTAATGTAAGCCCAAAGTCAAATTCGTTTCTTTCTGATTCGCTTAAACTTGAATGGTTGTTTCGTGTAAATGACTTCAAATCTCCAAGGATTGGTTCAATGCTTTCGTTTTCTTCAAAATATACGGTTAATAGCTTACACGAGAACCAAAGACCTTGAATTAAAAGGCTGACACTCTGATCTGGATATGTATAAGGAAATTCTTGAGAAAACTTTGTCCTCCAACTCAAGTCAAGGTTAAGATATGCGGATGCACAAAGTAATGTTTTGCTGTAAAAAATATCCTTTTCCTCGTTGGAGTTTTTCAAATAGTTATATATCAAGTACCTGGATGATGTTACCAAACCATTGATGTCAACAGTTCCCTCAAAAAGATACATTCTAGCCTTAGGTTGACTCGCCCAGAATGGAATCAGAGCCGTCCTCATCTTCTCATTACTCCTAATGATTAAAGGAATGGTTGGCATTTTAAAAATCAGCCAAAGGGTTCTATCAGAAAGTTCGAAAAAAGGTTTTAAGGTCTCAATATTTTCTTCTTGGTATGCAATTTCGAAAAGTATGCAGATAAGCTCGGGTAACATGGGGAATTTCTGGAAATCGTGCTCTAACTTTTTGAAAAGTTGGAAAGTTATTCCATTATTTTTCTGAATGAGCCACTGAACTAAAAGTAACTCATAAAGCGTCCACTGGGTAACCCTTATCTGCTTAGTAAAGGCACCAAATCGGTTTTCCACCAGCTCCTCACTAATGACTCCGAACGAAAGAAGTTCAATGTAGGCCGAGAAGTAGTTTCCCGCAAGTTTTAAATGAATGGGGTAAAGCTCTTTAAGCAAGTTTTTCGATGCTACCGCAGGGGTATCGTGCATAATAGAAAGCTCAACAATTTTGTTAAGAATATCGAGCTTTTCATCGGCAAACTGACTTCTTAGTATTTCCTTTCTTAAGAATTCTGTAATTAATCCGAGCCTATTAGTCAGTAATTTAGAGGCATTAGGATTATAAGTTTTAACAAAAAGTTGAGAGTAGTAGGGGTAAGAAATAGTATTAAGTAGATCTGGGGATAACTCCTCTACAACTAGCCTTTTAGCTTGCTGCTTATTTATTGTGCTATCAAGGATTGACTGAATTTCATTGTACGATAAAGGTGGAATATTTGCGCCATTATCCAAAAAGTCCTCGGGCTTAGCAAAATACCATGACTCAAGTGAAGATGTGAGATTTATAAAATTCTGCCAAACGAATTGTCGGGATGAAACAATAAGCTTCAACCATCGATGGTGGATTGCAAAACGTTGTAGAAACTGGTGGATTGCATTAAAGACCTTTTCGCACTTGGTAGAGTTTTCTCCAAGTTCATCAAGAGCATCGATAATAATAATAAACTTACCCTCAATGAAGTTTGGGTTCTCGGCAATTCGCTCAAGTACCCCTACTGACCATTGGGTATCGATAATTGAATTTATCCAGGCTTCAAAATATAACCCTGTTCCAATGTACTTCTCCAAGTATTTGGCAGGAATGAAAAGAATTAAATCGTCAGAGTTCTGAGGGAGTTGGGAGTAGTTTTGGTACCAATTAACCAGTAAGGTTGACTTTCCATACCCCCCAGGTCCAATAATTGGGGTTGCAATGCAGTTCGATTTCAAAAACTCTGAGAATCGTTCCTCGGCAAATGATCTGAACACCATTGAATGGTATCCAATCGGGTTATTTTTTCTTATTACTTCGCAGTTCCTTTGGCTAATGGCTTTACTCTTTTGCTTGGCTAAAGTCCATTGTTCGACGAATGATCCCTCTGAAGGAATCCTATTGATTTGAGAAGAACAATAATTTGTCCAATTTTCATAATTACAAAACTGACAAAGTATATCAAGTGTGGCAACTGAAGGATTAGAATTCGTAGGAAGGAATCCGAAGAAACGTCGAAGAGTGGATGGGCTAAGATACTGACCAGTCTTACTTAAAACACTACTTGCCAGTATTTTACAATCTTTTTGATAGGCTATTTTCTTCCCAAATTTAATCTCAATATCCTCTTTTAGCTTCTCATACATTTAAGTGGCATTTCTCTAGTTAGAAATCGTTAAAACCCATATTTAACGGGATGTTCTCACAAAGATAGCTATCAAAAACAAATAAAAAAAGCCAACAAATGAAAAATGACTTTTTTGACCACTTGCCCCCTTTTTATCATCCAATACCTTTGTTTTCGGGATTTATTGAGTTTTTTTATTGTTTATTGGAACAATCAAAAACGATTAACTATGAATAAGATAGAAGTGTTTATCAGGTCGAAGTTAGCAAATAGACTAACAATTGATGTTGGGGTTTTCCTTGTTTTTCTTCTTGTTACATTCCTTTTTGTACTTACAATAGTTCGCACTTTCTAGTTTTACTCAACTTACAACCTTAAACCCTATCAACATGTTTACTCGAGTTTGGAATTCCTGTCATTCATCGGTTTGCGCATTGAATTTCCTAAATGAACGTGGTGTAATTGTCGATTCGCTTACAGGGTTCAAAGTTAAAAACTACCTGATTACCAGCCAACATGCTTTCTCCATTGAGAAGGCCTATAAGGTTGAATTAACTTTCGTTGGACAAGATGCCAACACCATAACTGCATCACTGAAAATACCGTATGCAGAGTTTACCAAAGAAATGCGCATTGGAGTTTTCAACAAGACTGGTCATTACGCAGTTTTCAACATCAACCTTCCTGAATTTGATTCCATCCCTAGCCTTGAGCTTAGCGACCAACGAGATTTTACGATAGGATCCGATGTTGCCGTTTTAGCCTTCAGCTCATGTGCGCTGAACCTTTCCCTTAGAACAGGGCATATCTCATCGACCTATTCAAATGGCGATGGTGAAAGGTTTATTCAATTCGATGGGCAGGTTTGCCATGGAAATAGCGGTGCTCCACTGATTGACCCAAAAACCTTGAAAGTAATAGGTATCGTTTCACGCAGAGATACTCCTGCTGCAAAATCGTATAAACAGCTTATTGAAATCATAACTTCAAACCTTAACGAGCTTAATAAAGTTAAGCAAACCGTTAAATTCGGCGATATTGACCCTTTCCAGGTACTTATTGCCAATCAAAATCAGCTGAAACTACTTGCTACTAATATTTACCGCTACTCTGTTTCAAGTACCTCTCAAGCTATTACCCTTGACAGAATTATTTCATTTTTCTACGAGAATACCAATCTACGTTTTGACAATCAATGTATTGATGAAGAATCAGATATGTTTCAAGTTTAGTTTTTGGTTTTGTTTTTTGGGAAAAGGCCTCACTACTCGTGGGGCTTTTTTGTTCACATCGTAATGTAAATCATCATATTCGTTAAGCATTAGGTTTGTTTTATTTGTAGCTTTGTGGCTCAACTATTTCTTCAACTGCTTAACTTTTAAAACTATGGAGAGTAATTTGCTTATCAAATTCCTTAAGGGGATAGAACTTTTTCGAGGTCTCACCGACGAAGAATACAAAATTCTAACCTGTTGCGTAAAGCAGAAAACCATAAAAGCCAATGATTTCTTGTTTCAAGAGAATGGCCCACGGGAGAATATCTACATTATTTACGATGGCGAAGTAGAACTTTTTAAGAGCAATCCTTTCGGGGTTGAACTAAAACTTACCTACTTTAGGAATGGCGATTTCCTTGGTGAGGGATCATTATCGTCTGACTCACCTCACTCCACTTCTGCACGTGCATTAGTCGAAACAACTGTGCTAGTTGTTGATAATGAACTTTTTTCGAAGAACGCTTCAACAACGCTTAAGATTTTCTCAAATGTTGCAAGAGTTATTTCTCGTAGGATGCGGTATGCGAATAACCGTATGATTAACCCTGCAGCTCAATACGAATCGGGAAGAACGCGCCAGGAACATGACCTCCTTGGGGAAAGAAACGTACCCTACGAATACTACTATGGAATACAAACCCTTAGAGCACTTGAGAACTTCAATATTAGTGGAACAACCCTCAATCTGTATCCCACAATAATCGATGCGCTGGCAATGGTAAAGGAAGCCGCTGCTGAGGCAAATTTTGAGCTTGGCATCCTCGATTACAAAGTGCGTAACGCAATCGTAACTACCTGTCAGGAAATTAAAAATGGCAAGTACCACAATCACTTTGTTGTTGATATGATTCAGGGAGG
>CAYZSD010000157.1:0-7973 GCA_964481075.1 uncultured Rikenellaceae bacterium
CTTCCTTCACCTACACCATGCCTGCTGAGGACGTTACCCTGATAGCGAACTTCGAACTCATTACACCCCCAATATACACACTTACCCTGGAGGCAAATCCTTTCGAAGGAGGTACTTTGTCGGGTGGTGGAAATTATGAAGAGGGAACCGAAGTCCTTATTTCTGCAATTCCAAATGATGGATTCATTTTTATGTTCTGGTCAGATAATTTGGGTAACATTCTTAGCGAAGAGAATGAGTTCATCTTTACTATGCCAAGCTCGGATATTACATTGACAGCATTTTTCGAATACGAGCCATTCCTTCCATTCATGCTTACATTGATAGCAAATCCAGAAGAGGGTGGTACTGTGACAGGAGATGGTGAATATTGGCCTGGAGAGCAGGTTGAAGTACAAGCAATTCCAGCAGGTGGTTTTACCTTTATTAATTGGACTGATATTAATGGTGATGAGGTTAGTTCTGAAAGCACATTTATATTCTTGATGCCCGAAAATGACCTTACCCTTACAGCAAACTTTGAATTATTGCCTCCACCAACCTATACGCTTTCATTAGTTGCTAATCCCGTTGAAGGAGGAAGCGTAAGTGGAGGAGGAGTTTATGAGCCAGGTACATCAATTGTTGTATCTGCAACTCCAAATACTGGATGGGAATTCTCGAATTGGACGCTTAATGGTGTTGAAGTTAGCACTCAGGCTTCATTCAGCTATACAATGCCTAGCCAGGATGTGACTTTAGTCGCTAATTTCTTCCAGCCATCGCACTATTCGGTAACCTTCAATGTAAACATGGGAAGCGCTCAGTTTAACCCAGATTTAGACATTGTTTACATAACTGGAACCATGTTAGGCTGGGCTGTCCCAGGAAGTGATCCTGATAACCAAACAATGATACAGGTTGGAGAAACTCTTATTTGGACAAAAACTTTCCTTCTTGAGCCAGGAGAATATCAATACAAGTATTTCTTGAATTCCGGATGGAATAACGGTGAGTGGCCTGGTGATCCTAATCGTATAATCAATGTAAACAGCCATACAACAATTACAGATTACTGGGGTTACCAACCTCCTTACTACTTGTTAACTTTGATAGCAAACCCTGTAGATGGTGGTACGGTTTCAGGTGAGGGTGTTTATCCCTCAACTTATCAAGTTGAAGTATCTGCTGCAGCTAATTATGGGTATTTATTCGTAAATTGGACAGATGAAGATGGCAATGTTGTAAGTAATCAAGAAACTTTCACATACACAATGCCAAATGTACCAGTTTCCTTGACAGCAAACTTCGAGATGCTACCAACATATTCATTGACCCTTCTTGCATTTCCAGAGGAAGGAGGTGAGGTTTCGGGTGCTGGAGCGTACTTTGCTGGAGAATCAGTTGAAGTCTCAGCTTCGCCTAATGAGAACTATGTTTTCCAGAATTGGAGGCTGCAAGGAGTTGTGGTTAGCAGTGAGCCTATCTTCCAATTTACTATGCCTGCTGAAAATGTTACCTTAACTGCATTCTTTATTGAGTCGGGGGTTGAACTTTATACTTTATCTTTAGAATCGAACCCTGAAGGAGCTGGTATCTTAGTTGGTTCTGGTGAATTCCTTGAAGGTGAGGAAGTGTCAGTGGTTGCCGTAGCTAACTATGGTTTCGAGTTCATAAATTGGACTGACAGCCAGGGTATTGAGGTTAGCGCTTTGGCTAGTTTTATATTTACAATGCCTGCTGAAGACGTTGTTCTAACAGCAAACTTTAGAACTGTTCTGTTTACTGTTACATTCAATGTTACTAATGAGGAACAACAGCCAATTAGTGATGCTACAATTACTATTGTTGGGGTTGCTGGAACATTAACAACCAATGCAGAAGGAGTTGCATCGATAGAGCTAATTAATGGAAACTATAGCTTCACCTGTGAGGCAAGCGGATACGATAACTATAGCGAATCCTTTACAGTTAATGATGATAATCTAGTGGTTAACATTGTGATGGAACTTGTTGGTGTTCCAGTAGCACCTTTTGCTAACCTTAAAACTTATCCAAACCCATTCAGGAATTTTGTAATATTCGAAAATGTTGGTCAGGTAAGTACGCTTGTTATTACAAACTTGATTGGTCAGAAAGTCATGGAATATGTATTTACAGGCGAAGAAAAGGTAACGATACCTACTGGTAACATTACAAGGGGAGCATATCTATTCATGTTCTACGGGATGAATGGTGAAAGAGAAATCAGGAAGTTGATAAAGGAATAGTTCCCTTATAGGACAGAGATGAAAAAAGCCGCGTTTTGCGGCTTTTTTCATCTCTGTCCTTTTCAGTCTGATGTGAGAATATGAGCAACTAAATTCTACCAACAACTTTTGAGGACATTAGCTTGTATCTGGCTAAAACCTTATAGGAGTAGTTTATTTTTCTGTTTGAGAACTATTAGGTTTCATTGTCAAACTATCCTGAATACAATTACTTGCTAAACAAGGAATTCTCTTTTATTTCAATGATTTTGCCATACTTTTTAAGTTTATTAAAGTCAATCATCTGCTTATCACCAACTATTGCTATAGCAATAGGTTTTTCCATGAGGTGTTTGGTGTAAAAATCCCAGATGTTATCCCAGCTAAGCGAATGGTATGCTAATTGCTTTGAAATGATAGGGTCTTCTTTGTAACCTAGTCGTAACCAGTACTCTACTGTACCACTCAGGTTGCGAAACGAGGGTCGTTTGGTTTGCGCTGAAAGGGTAAGGTAATCCTTTATCATATCAATCCTCTCAGGTTTTTGAGGCATTACTCGAATGAGGCTGTCGTAAGTTTCCAAGGCAATAATTGACTTATCGGCTTGTGTGGCAACATACCCAACAAAATCGAAGGGTTTTGAGACAATCAGTGGTCGCCTAAAAGTTCCTCCTGCTCCATAAGCAAGTGAACGGTACTCTCTGATTTCTTGTAAAACTAAACCCGAGAAGCCACCCCCAAAATACTCATTGAAGGCTTCAAGATATGGGTCGATAGTGATGTTGTATGCCTCACCGTTGGCAAAGAAAAAGATTTTGCTCTGACGAGCTTTCTTTTTGTTTACAAAGAAAACAGTATTCTCTGTAAAACGCTGTGCCTCCATTACGATTGGTGTTTCAACCTTTTTGGGCTTATCAGCAAATGCCAATTTGCTTGATAGCAGTGAGTTTACCTCGTCAGGATTTTTCTTTCCAACATAATGGACAAGCAGTTCATGCTGGGTCGCTTCTTTAAAAGCATCGGTCAACTCAACAGCTTTCATTTTACTAAGTTGCTTCATTGTAGGCCGGTTGATACTCTTGGATTCGTTCCCAAATCGTATGTATTCAAAGAGAGCCGATGCAACATTATCAGGTTCAGAGCGTTCCATTTTTCGTGTGGCTTTTTCGCCGTCTATCATTATCTTAAGTTTTTCTTGCTTAAGGACAGGGTTGGTTGTCAGCTCATTTACTAATTCAAGGGCTTTGGGTAGGTTCTCCTCTATACCTTCAATCCGAACTACAGTAAAACTCTCATCTCCGTAAATGGAATAGGAGCAGCCAATTTTGGCAAACTCACGCTTTAGCTCGCCATCGTTCATCTTTTCGGTTCCCGAATAGGACATCATCTCAATTGCCTTATCGAGCAGCTTGATGTGGTAATCCCCTACCTGATACTTGAGAGTAAGAGTAAATATATCATTTACAGGGTTTTCAACATGCATCATGTCAACACCATTGCTAATTGAACGGTACGAAATATCCTTCTTAAAATCAATAGGGGTGAACTTTGTTTCTTTTACTGGAAGGTTTTCGAAATGAAGTGTGTAATTTGATTTTGCATTAGTATTAGCTAGAAGTGGTTTGAAGCCTGGCTTTTCAATCTTCTCTTTCTTTGGAAATCCTGTTTTTGAATGTAGGGTGATGTAGTCTTTTCCAAAGTATGTGTTTGCCACTCTGATAATATCTTCTTTTGTAATGCTCATAACCCTTTCAGGGTAGGAGAGGGCTTCTTCAAGACTTTCTCCCTGAGCAAAGGCTTGTGCAAAGAGAAGAGCTCTATTCTCAAGATTTTCAAGGTTTCTGGTGAACTCAACGTACTGTAGTCGCTTTACAGATTCTAGAAGCCAGTCGTCGAACTCTCCTTTGGCTAAACGTCCAAGCTCGGCCAATGCTAATTGTTCGGCTGCTTCTGTTTTTTGCCCAACAACTTTAGGTACAATAAGAACAATCGCCGCACCATGGTCATGATATGGCACGCCAAAAGTTTGTGCCGCTAGAACCTTGCCATCGATAGTAAGTCTATCGAGGAGTCCTGTTTGGTTTCGGTTGTTCAGAAGTTGATAGCAAACTTCAAGGGGCAAGAAATCGGGATGTTCATTGGTTACAGTTCTAAAACCAAGTAAGCCAATTTTTATTGGGGTAAGACGTGCTTCGTGGAACTCCCTTCCGTTGAATGGGTTTTCGGTATAAGTAGGAGTTTCAGGAACAATTCCACTAGGGATGGCCCCAAATTTTTTCTCGATGACAGGAATTATTTCAGCGGAGCTAAAGTCGTCAGTTAGAACCAAAGCCATGTTATTGGCAACATAGTAATTGCTATAAAACTCGAACATTCTTCTTAGTGAAGGATTCTTTAGGTGCTCTAAAGTTCCAATGAGGGGCTGCTGTCCGTATGGATGATTCTTAAAGAGTAGTTTTTGAAACTCATCGAATAAGCGCGATTGAAACTGGTCGTTGTACATGTTTTTTTCTTCATAAACAACTTCAAGTTCAGCCTGAAAGCTACGAAAAACGGGGTTTATAAATCGATGTGAGTAAAGGTCAATCCACTTGAAGATTTGACTTGAAGGGAATTTGTTATAGTAAACTGTCCAATCGGGACCTGTTCCAGCATTGAGGTTGGTGCCACCCATGCTGTTTATTAGGTTGCTAAGTTCATTTGGAATAGCATATTCCGAAGCCTTTAGCGATTCCTCGTTGATTTCACCCTGAATCCGTTTCCTTTCCTCTTCGTTCGTTGCTTTAGCAAGCTCATCGTACAGTTCGAATATCCTATCGATATGAGGTTTTTCCTTTTCCCAATCAACTGTTCCAAGTTCTTGTGTTCCTTTAAAAAGCATGTGCTCCATGTAATGAGCCAAACCAGTTGCATCGGATGGGTCGTTTTTCCCTCCTGCTTTTACAATTACAACACCAAAAATTTCAGGCTTTGAGTTATCCTCGTTTAGAATTACAGTTAATCCATTTTCAAGAACAAACTGCTTAATGTTCAGAGTACCAGAGTTAAACTCAATGGCACTTGAAATGAATACAAAACTAAGGGAAAGGTATAAACCAATGATGAAAGATCGTTTACATGTTCTCATTGTCGATTTTTTTAAGAAAAGAAATATGTTTACACTGTGTGTAATTAAGTCGTTGATAAGTAGATTTAAAATAAAGGTTATGGTTTAAATGGGGCTTGTAAGATCGAATTCGGCTTCAAAAACCAATTCACCAAGGTAGTGTAGCTGGTATTTGAATGTACTTAGATCTTCTGAAAGCATTACAATCCAAATCCGTTCCACACCATCGCCAAGCATTTGGTTTGTGTAATCGTCCGATGGAAAGCATTGCTTGAACGGTGTTCCTGTTTCATCGGCGTAGCCTCCGTAAAGGGTTTGGTCTTCAGGTGTTCCGTCGGGGTGTCGATGGTCGTGCCGAAAGCGCAAACCCTCTTCTTCCATTATAAACATCCATGTTCGGGAGTGGTCGTTATCAAGGTGAAAGGGAATGAACACTTTACCTTCCTCGCAAACAGTTACATGCATTACAAATTTCATGTGAGCCCAACTATTTCGCCCTTCTTTTGTGTAAGTTTCTTTTCCATTAAACGATTTTCCACATAGCGAAGCAAGGTTAGCCAGGAACGCTTTCTGGTTTTCAACAATAGCTTTTTTATCGATTTGAGATTTCTCCTTTTGGGTCGATGTTCCGCAAGAAAAGCTGATAAATGCAAAAACTAGAAAAAGAATAATGTTGTTTTTCATTGTGTTCATTTTTTTAGTTGATTAGGTGATGTTTGGTTTGAGACTATCTGTATTTGTACCTTTTCGATTTACTTCGTATGAATGATTTTTGGCTTGCTATTTCATCAGGATTTTCTGTTTCAACAAGCCTGAAATCGAGCTGTTTCTTAGCTAGATTTGTCCGCCATACCTCAACATTTAGCTCATCGCCAAGCTGAAACTTCCTGTCATTTTGCCTTCCAATGAGGCAGTAGTTATCCTCGTCGAACTCATAAAAATCGTCGTGCAGCTCTCTAATTGGAAGAAGACCTTCGCATTTCGATTCGTTTAGCTCAACGAATAGGCCGAAGCTTGTAACACCAGTTATTACCCCTTGGAACTGTTGACCTATCTTGTCCGACATAAACTCAACCTGCTTGTATTTAATGGAGGCACGTTCGGCATCGGTAGCTCTTATTTCCATATCGGTTGAGTGTTTACACAGCCTCTCGAGTTCCTCCTCATTTTTAGGTTTACCATCGTTAAGGTAGTGTGCTAAAAGACGGTGAACCATCATGTCGGGAAATCTTCTGATAGGCGAGGTGAAATGGGTGTAGTGAGGGAAACCAAGGCCATAGTGTCCAATATTATTAGCAGAATATCGTGCTTTTGCCATTGATCGAAGAGCCAGGGTTTCAATGAGATTTTGTTCTTTCTTCCCTTTTACCTGGCTCAGAACATAGTTCAACGATTTACTTATTTGTTTGTCTGTTCCACCTGCAACATTATACCCAAACCGAGTGATGAAGGTTCTGAAGCTATCGAATTTTTCGGGGTTTGGCTTATCGTGGATACGATAAACGAAGGGTTTCACCTTATGCTTCTCTCTTGCCGTTCCTATGAATTCGGCAACTCTTCTGTTGGCAAGAAGCATGAATTCTTCTATCAGCTGGTTAGCCTCCTTCTGCACCTTGAAGAATACACCCAGTGGTTTGCCTTTCTCGTCGAGTTCAAACTTTACTTCGGCCCTATCGAAGTTGATAGCTCCTGCTTTTAGTCGCCTCTGTCGAAGTTTTTGGGCAATACTATGAAGGGTAAGAATTTCTTTTTCCATTGGGCCACTACCCGTTTCAATTACAACTTGAGCCTCCTCGTAGGCAAATCTTTGCTGCGAGAGGATAACTGTTCTTCCAAACCATTCTTTGAGTACGTTTCCCTCTGTATCCATTTCGAAAACAGCAGAAAAGCAAAGCTTCTCCTCGTTTGGGCGAAGTGAGCAAATAAAGTTAGAAAGCCTCTCGGGCAGCATGGGAACACATCTATCAACAAGGTAAACCGATGTAGCACGTTCAACAGCCTCACTGTCGATGGGTGTGTCGGGGAGTACGTAGTGTGTAACATCTGCAATGTGAACGCCAACCTCAAGGACAGCGTCGTTGATCCAACGCAAGGATAGGGCATCGTCAAAGTCTTTGGCATCTACTGGGTCAATGGTAAAAGTGGGAACATTTCGGAAATCGCGACGCTGTTCGTAATCATACTGGGTTATCTTGTCAGGAATCTTGTTGGCTAGCCGGTCAAGTTCCTCTGGGAAACGGTAGGGTAGCTCAAACTCCGCTAGAATGGCATGCATTTCAACCTCATGAACACCTGGATCGCCTATTATTTCGACGATTTCACCCATAGGGTTTTTGGTGTTTTTGGGCCAGTCGGTAATTCGAACAATAACTTTTTGTCCGTTCTTAGCACTCTTAATCTCGTCGCGGGGGATAAAAATATCATATCGCATCAGCTTGTTGTCGGGAATTACAAAAGCGTAGTGTTTTTCTACTTCAATAATCCCAACGAAGGTTCGTTTGGCACGTTCAACTATTTCAATCACTTCTGCCTCCATACGCTTCCTTCTTCGCTTTGGGGTAATAGCCACCTTGACCCTATCGCCATGTAAGGCATGATTTAGATTATAGTCGGGAACGTAAACCTCCTGATTATCATCT
>CAYZSD010000158.1:0-7853 GCA_964481075.1 uncultured Rikenellaceae bacterium
TCTGCCTCTTCTTCTGTATAGCAATCTCCTCCAGTTCGTAGTATATATCGCACCAATCCGGCGGAAATCCCATCATCTCCATTACAAACCGGTGATTGAGTTGGGAAGTTTTGCCAGTAGCTTGAAAAGCCCGTTTCTGTAATCCATCCTGATTTCTTTTGCCCGTGTTCTTCGATGGGCAGTCGTCCGCTGTTGGGGTCGGTAGGATCCCAACAACCCATTGGGCTACTGTCTCCTCTAAATTCCCTTTGCCTCTGCTGGCTAAATTCTCGCTGTTCAGATTGCATCCGTTTACCTTGTTTGCCCTCGGTGTTGGAAGCAACCCGTTTCTTGCATAATTGCTCAATCCCCATTGCTTGCTGTTGTCGCTTCTCCTGTCCGAGCAATCTGGCGTAGGCAACATCCCCGTAAACATTGCCATGTCCAAAATGCTGTTCGGTCTGTTTTCCCCGTTCTTTCGGCTCATCATTGTTTCCGCTCCCTTTTCCAGTAGTCCCTGCACTCGTTCTGGATGGTCCCGTTGTACGCTTGTTGGCGTAGGCCACAATCCACACCCTATCTCTTCGGTGCGGGGCACCGACACCAGCAGCTGGAAGTATAAACGATTGTACTTCGTAGCCTTCAACTTCCAGATCAGATTGCACTTCTTCGAAAACCACCCCTTTTGACCAATTAACAAGGCCGGGAACGTTTTCGCCAATAACCCAGGTCGGTTGAACTTCTCGAATGACTCTAAGCATTTCAGGCCAGAGGTGACGGTCATCGTCTTTGCCTTGTCGCTTCCCGGCAAGGGAGTATGGCTGACATGGTCATTACGGGAACCCGCCCACAACGATTGTTGTATCGGACGGGTTCCATCTTGAGTTTTTAATGAGTGTGTCATAATTCAAAGTGTGTATGTCGGAATGGTGAAAAGTATTTGGAAAATTTCTTTTTGTAACAAGTGATGGAAATTCAGCTATTTCACAGCTCAAGACTAAATCCCATCCCATTTTGTGTCCTGCTAATCCAAATCCTTCTATCCCTCCGAAAAGGCTAATTATCTGCATATATTAAAAATCTACAATATTATATCGCTCTTTATCACCAGCCGACAAATAGAATGTTTTGCCGTTAATATTAACCCTTTCGCTGTCGTGAAATGATGCCATACCCTCGGTTACTGCTGAACACATTTCTTTGTACGACATCAATTTCACTCGCTTATCGTAACTTAAGAAGTTAGCAAGAGTAGGCGTTGGATACTGGCAATTATCGATAACATTGGAAATCGAATCATGCAGCCTTTTATCAGAAAATCCTTTTTCTTTTGCCCTTTCAATTAACAGGTCAAAAAAAGTATTATGCAAGGCCGGAAATGCAGCTTTTACCTTTGCTACGCCCTGAGCTATGCCCTTCTGTGTCAATTCGCCTTTATATACACTTATTGAGTTTTCTCCATATTCATTATTAACTAGGTAGGTCGGCGGTGTGCTTTCTGACGATTTCTGCAAGCTCATCCCATGTTGTTGCTTCTTTAGTATTTCGCCCAGTTTTTCCATTGTTATGAATCTTTAGTTTTAGTTTTGGCATCTGTTCTCTAAGTTTCTTTGTGCTTAGGATGTTTTGTTTCCAAAAGGCATCTTTTTGTAAAAATGCATAAACATCTCGTAAGTCTGATATTGAATAACCGTCTGTTTCAATTATTAGACGTATGTCATCTATCCATGTGCCTTTGGCATTATCAACTGATTTTGTCGCCGCGCCGGCTTCTATTAGATTAGACTTGAACAATAGTTGAAATGATTTAGCAATTTCCAAGTAGTCAAAATTGATATCTTCTGATTCTAAAATTTCAGAAAGAAGTGTTTTTCTGTAATCAGGAGGTTCACCTCCGACAATAATATCTTTATCTTTATCTTTATCTTTATCTTTATCTTTATAGCTAGGTTTTGCTTTAGCAAATTCTGGCATTTGTTTAGCTTTTGCTTTGCCACCTGCACGCCCTGCCATTGCTCGCTTTTCTGATAAATTCACAAACTCATTCATCTGTTCATCAAGGAAATTTATTATTAATTCGTCATTGTCATTTACCTTGATTATATCATTGCTTAGCAACTCTTCAAGAGCTCCTAAATTGTTGCTGAACCTTTGCTTAGCATTTGCTAAGCGCATGCTACAATCTTTCATCCAATAATAAGCGCATATATTAGAAAACACGCCCTGAGCTTCCATCGAACATAAAGTAATGTCACCGGTCACCCATAAGCTTGGAAAGAATTTGAAATATGGAATCTCCTTAGCCATGATATTGGTTTAATGTAAAAAGTTAACACTTTTTGAGCAAAAAAAACTATCATAAATGAATCAACTCAGCCCCTTTAGCTACAACAATAGTAAGCTCCCCCCTGTCTATCATTCTTTGTACCTGCACTGGGTTTGACTTAATTTTCTTTGCATATTCGCTTTTTGTGATAAGCTTTTCAGGGCAAATGTCTTTTGTTTTAATCTTTTTCTTCATTGGTTAAATATTTACAATATTTGGTGCTTAAATAACCCCGGTCACATCTATTTCCGCGCACTCGCAAACATACAATGTGACGGGGGTTAATCATTTTTAATCTAAAATTCTCTTCAAGAACAATTTCAAATTTACAAATTTAATTTGAAACCAACTTATTAAGAGTCAAATTTCTGCCTATCAATTCATGATTGTAGGCAGAAATACGATGCACCTTGTTTTTTAAGCCATCGATTATAAATTTATCGTAATCGATTTTTGCTTTCAGGAATGCAATTTGAACTTTTAGGTTCATAATTTCCTCTTCCAGCTTTCTTTCTTTTCTGCTTTTATACATAATTTTTCAAAATGGGAGGTCATCTTCTTTCTCTGGAACTCCATTGACTTGTTGTTGGGTTTGATAAGTGGGAGCCTCTGTGTAGGTCGTTTCGGCCTGTTTTGGCTTGCCTCCTAACAGCACCAGGTTATCGGCGTACACCTCTGTGATAAATCGCCTATTCCCTGAGTTGTCGGTGTATTCCCTGTTCCTTATTTTACCCTCAATGTAAATCTGAGAGCCTTTTTTGACGTAACCTTCAACGACCTTGGCTAATCCACCCCAAACAATGATTCGGTGCCATTCTGTGCGGTCTGGTATTTCACGGCCTTCCTTTGTTTTATAGCCTCTTTCTGTGGTGGCTAACGTAAAGTTTGCCACGGAGCTTGTCTCTAAATGTTTTATCTCGGGGTCAGCTCCTACGTTCCCGATTAACTGAACTTTGTTTAGCATAGTTTCTGGTATTTTTGAGAGAATCGAACAAGCGTATAACGGCCAGTTACTGGCGCTCTGTAATACACTGCCCATCTGTCTATTTGTTCAACAATTTTAATCCCTTCTCTTTTTTGTGGCACTGGGTTAATCTGGTAGCATGGCTTACCCAAAAAACGAGCGACCCAAAATTCCACCCTTGCCCCAACAGAATATTTCCAGTCAGGGATTAAATAGAGTGCATCAGATTTGATTAGAACACTCAGACAAGTAATCATGTAGCACAACCAGATTTTAAGGCCTAAAAACGGCTTAAAATGAATCGGATTATTTACATGCCCCGGAACGAGTTTTTCAAAACGCTCGAATTTTTCAATGTAGTATGGGTCCTTGGTTATTGACCCGCTTAAGTAATTTTTCATAGGGCTCCGATTTTTTTTAAATCAAATTCATGTTTTTGACGGCTTTCTCCGATGTCAGTTTTTGCATAGCGCCCCTTAGCCTCTATTAAGCATTTTAATGAGCCACAAACTATCCCTGCGTGAATCTCTCTTGGTTCTTCAGAGAATAAAAAATCGACCTTAACGCCTTCTTTGTTTTTGTATCGAATCGCTTCGTGTACTGACTTTGAACCGGCTGTATCAACCAGCTCGAATCCAGAAGGAACGGTTGGGGGATCTTCTTGGTCGAGCTCTTCGACTATTATGTCAATATCTCTTGCATCCCTGCCGGTTTCGATACCTCTGTGCTTAAGCATTAAAGAACCTGTTAAGGCTGCATGGCACCAGGAGTTTAGTTCGATAATGTCTATTGCTATTTCTAGCAGCTTCTTTTCGTGTGGTTTCATGTCTAACGTGATTTGAGTAGTAGCAGTTATTTTGATTGCTTTAACAGGGCATCATACCTCTCCTTGGATTTAGGATAAATGATGGTGTTTCTGTTAACACGAATCCCCGGTATTTTTGAAATATCAGGGGATTCGTTTAGCAATTCTTTTGCTTCTAGTGTTAATTCTCTATTTGTCTTATTCCCTTGTAGGGTGTAGCTGATCTGCCCTTTTTTCATATTACAGCGACTTCTGTGTTTTTACGTCTTACATCACTCCCAGTATTTGTGGGAAGTCTCCAACCTTTTGCTTTTGCGCAGGCGATATTGAACATTTCCCACACCTTTTCGTCCTTGAATTTGGCGTGAAGGGTTCCTTTTTTAAATACTTTTATTTCAAAGAAGCCCCAGTCAAGCCACTGGCCCCATTCTTTGTATATGTACTTTTTGGGATAGGAAAAATCACTGTCACCTCTTACTTGTACAGGCCTAAAAAAGTCGTGAAGGGATTCGTAATCATCATAGTTTTTACCTGTTAAAAAGCAAAGAGCTTTAACTAACTCGTCAATCTTTTCACCTGTGTTACTCCATCTAATTTCAGGATGACCACTATAACCCATTGAGACACCGCAGCGGGGTGCGATAAACTTCATTCCAACAAAGTACATGGAGTTGGTTTTCCATCCGGGAACGTTTGAGCGATTCTCACTGTGATGTTCCGTAAGCCAGTCGAACACCTCGACCAGGACTTTACCCATTCGATCTCCATGTGTTCCAATTATCAGTTCAACCATACTTTGAATGTTGGACATGGTAAATGGGACTTGCTCTTGCTTCTCCACAAACTTATTCAGCTGGCCCATGACTGAACTGGTTGTGTATTTCTCCATTTTCATCTTTGCAAACACGGTTCGCCAGGCTGATTTTTGAAGTTCCTTTTTGAACGTGTCTCTATCCAATTTATAATGGCTTTGAGCTTTTGCCCCAAACTCTATTCCCAGGTGAAGGGATATAGGCTTTATCAGTTCGTTAATTTGCTTGTTGGCCTCCATCACAGAGTCAAACATTTTAACAGCTCCCACGTAACGGTTAACAATATTCCTGATCTCATTGAAGCCCATCAATCCGTTCTCTTGCCTTTCGTGATCTTCTGTCATGTCGAAATAGCCGTCAAACTCATCGTCACCCTCACCTTTGGGCTTAAATAACTTAATGAATCCTATTTCAGCATCCGTTTTCCTGTCAGCCATGGAGAAAGCATCGCCCATGTTTTCGATTGAGCCGTTCGATTTGATTATTTGTCTTAAAAGTTTGCGTTCTTGTGTATAGGCAAGGTCGTAAGTCTGGTAATTGCACAGCGATAAAATAGCGCATCCGCCTGGGGCAATGTTCCACATGTGTAGGATGTGTTTCTCGTCCGCTGAAAATGGAGGATTCGCCACAATCAAATCAATATGACTTACTTGGTCGCTGGTCACACTCAAAAAGTCGTCTGCAATTAGTCGTCCTTTTTGCCCTGCAATTAATTTGAGTTCTAAGTTTTTTTCGCAGCACAATACTTCTTTGGCTCCAAACTCATTTAGAATTTGAATCATTGCGCCGGATCCGGCACTTGGTTCAAGTACTGTTTTACCTTCTATGTCTATGCCCATTAACATGTGTTCAACCACATGCCGGGGTGTTGGAAAAAAATCTTTGTTAAACATGAGTTACTTTTTTAGGTTTTATTACCAATTTCATTGACGACAATAGTCTCATTTCATCCTCTTCGTCCTGAGCCTGAATAGCTAATTCAATTACTGACCGCAAAAAGTCAGAATCATGCCCGAAATTCTCGCTTGACTCAGGGTTTGCCAGTGTTTTGTCAACCGACTTGACCAACTGTCTGGTAGTTGATTTAATCCGGTTAATGAGCATCTTATCTCTGTTCCGATACATCCCACTATGTTTTAGAAGTGTCTCCACTTCAATGGCGTAGGAGTCGCAAATGTCAATTAAGATATAAGTGAGGTTGATCGCTATCTTTAAGCGTTCTGCTTTGTCCATCTATACATCCTTTAGTAGTAAATCGAATAATTCATTTTGTATTTTCACTTCAATCTCGTTCACATCACCAGTGACCAGATTTGCGATTTCTCTTTTCCTGTCAATAATCTGGTAGATGTAATTGTCAATCGTGCCTTTCCCTAAAAAATAGGTGCATTGAACTGAGTCTTTTTGACCGATTCGATGGCATCGATCTTCTGTTTGTTCAAGATCTGCCGGGTGCCATGGAAGTTCAATAAACGAAACCCGTGAGCTGGACGTAAGGGTAATTCCAACACCCGCCGCTTTGATTGAGCAAATACAAACCATCGCTTCGGGGTCGTTCTGAAACCTGTCAATGTTCGCTTGCTTCATGTGCCCGGCCATACCTCCACGGATTACACAAGCATCCGGGAAAGCTTCTTTAAGAGCTGTTCCAACTTCACGCAAATGGCAGAATAGAACTATCTTTTCACCGGCCTTTACGACTTCGTTCACGTGCTCAACAACCGTGTCGATTTTACCCCTTGCAGATATTCCCTTTAGGATTCCGATTTGCACCAAGGCTTTCATCCGTAAGAGTCGGGCGGCTTCGGCATCGGTCTTTTGTTTGTACTCAACAAGGTATTTCTTGAGGTCGTTGAGTGCTATGTCGTATTCTTCCTGATTGCTTAATTCTGTTGGAAAAATAGAGCGAAGTTTCGCCGGCAGATCCTTTAAAACTTCGCTCTTTCTTCGTCTGATAAAACATGTTTCCTTTAGCCGTTCACCCAGTTCTGGAAGCTTCGCCTTGTCAAGCCATTTAGCCCTGAACATGGAGGCCCCGCCAAAATCTTTAAGCCGTCCAAGAATCCCTAGTATTGAAACTAAATCTTCCTGAGTGTTCACAATCGGGGTTCCTGTGAGTGCTAATATGTATTCTTTGCCTGAGACTATCCCTTTAGTGAATTTGCTTTGCTGTGTTGAAGCATCTTTGAGCCTGTGAGCCTCGTCAATAATCACAGATTTGAACATTGATATCTGAGGTCTAAATGTGATGTTTGATAGCTTCAATTCCCCTCTGGCGATATCCTGAACAAAGTATTTTTTAAGGCTTTCGTAATTGACAATGAAAACATCTGCACTTGCTCCGGTACCGAAAGGGTTTAATTCAGGCTTTGCGAACATCCACCAGCTGTGCCGGTTTGCATCGTTTAAAATCATTGCCTTGCGGTCGCTCCACATGTGCCATTCTCGCTGCCAGTTGAGTTTTAATGAAGCCGGACAGATGACCAAGCAAGGGAAAGAATTTGAATCTAATATTGTTTTGATGCTTTGAACCGTTTTTCCTAATCCCGGTTCGTCACCAAGTATAAACCGCTTATTTTTCAGCCCGTATTCAATACCTTCATTTTGATACGGGAATGGTTTTAGTTCTGTCATATTGTTAATTTTTTATGGCATTTTACAAACAACAATATGCCGTGGGTTCCAATAGCTAGGCCTTAATCCATAAACATACCCTCGCCCATTTTGGTCTGGAAGGGGCACGTTTCGCATTAGTTTATTGCCCGGTCCTCTTACACTCCAATCCTCTGGCCACTCTTTGACCTCCCATCGCAAAACTTCGCCCCATCCATCGCCTGAGTTCTTGCCGATGTTTGTACAGAATTGTAAAATTTCAGATATCTTATCTGGCCATCCTACACAATACCAGTCAATATATTCACAGTGCCTATAATAAATCTTGATGTGAGCATTCTTAAATTTCCCACG
>CAYZSD010000159.1:0-7780 GCA_964481075.1 uncultured Rikenellaceae bacterium
TAATGGTTGTTGCGTTGCTTACGTGAACAGCCCTCCCATAAGTTTTAACTAACATCGTTTTTTTTTTTGAGAATAAAAGTAAAATATTTCTATGAACTTTCACAAATCAAAAATGGCTTAATGCTTTGTTAGCTAAAAAAACTGGCAACTTGGAAGAAAATGAATGATATCAGCCATGCAAGTGATGTTGTATAAACGATTGTAAACGCAGCCCATTTCCAACTTCCCGACTCCTTCTTTATAGCAGCTACCACTGCAACGCAAGGGAAGTATATAAGGATGAAAAGAAGGAATGAAAACGCTGAAATTGGGTTGAAGACTTTTTTCCCAATTTTTGTACCGTTGGTATACGTCTCACTTCTAAGCTTTTCTATAAGCGATTGGTTGTTATCGTCATTACCGTCATCAGATTGCATCAGAACACCCAAGGTACTTACAACAATCTCCTTTGCAGCAACTCCCGAAAGGAGGCTTACCCCCATCTTCCAATCGAATCCCAATGGGCGAATTACTGGTTCTATGAATCGACCAATTCTTCCAAGGTATGAGTTTGCTTGCCTTTCTGCAATCATTTTATTTTCAATAGTTTCCACTTTTAAAGTATATACAAAACTTATACTATCAACATAATCATCGCTATAAGTTTTTTCAGAGAGGAGCTCTGCGAGTTTCCTGTTAAGTTGCTCAATTTGTGCGCCATACACCTTAGACTGTTCAACATCTTGTGGATAGTATTCCAACGCCCAAATAATTATTACAGCTACAAGAATTACGCCTCCCATTTTTTTCAGGTATTGCGAGCCTTTAAACCACATGTGTTTGAAAGTTGATCTAAGAGTGGGGATTCTGTATGGTGGGAGCTCCATAACAAAAGGGACATCGTTCTCGGTAAAAAGAAATTTTCGAAAAAGAATTGCCATAAGCATGGCTAGGCAAATACCGATGATATAAATAACAAAGAGCAAAGTCCCAGCATTTTCAGGGAAAAACGCACCTAGTATCAGAATATAAACAGGTAGCCTTGCGCTACACGACATGAAAGGGTTAATGAGCATTGTTACAATTCTGTTGTTCTTGTTCTCAATGGTTCGAGTAGCCATGATTGCAGGAACATTACACCCAAAGCCCATTATTAGTGGGATAAAAGATTTTCCGTGTAGCCCGACCTTATGCATGAGCTTATCCATTATGAAAACAGCCCTGGCCATGTAGCCTGTATCCTCAAGCAACGATATGAAAAAGAATAGGATTAGTATATTTGGAAGGAAAATTATTACACTCCCCACGCCATTAATAATGCCACCTATTAGCAAATCTTTAAATGGTCCCGCCGATAGTAACCCCTCGAATAAATCACTAACCCAACCAACCCCCTGTTCAATCCAATCCATAGGATAGGCCCCCAGTCTGAATGTAGTAAAAAAGGTAACCCACATGAAAAAAATAAAGATTGGAAATCCAAAAACCTTGTGAGTCATAAAATTATCTATAACCTCTGTACTTCTTCGCTTTTGTGCCCCTCCCTCCTGGAAAGTTTCCTTAAGTGCTCCAGCAACAAATCCATACTTCGCATCTGTAACAAGGGTTTCAGTATCTTCCTTGTATATATCCTCTAGCTTAGCTATTTGCTTCCCCGTTACTGTAATAATTTCATCATAATTTTTTGTATGCCCAAGTATGCGGTGAGCCTGCTTATCCTTCTCAAGAAGTTTTAATGCCAGGTAACGTGAAGAATAATGAATATTAATGTTTGAATTTACGGGATTCTTAATGGGAGTTTGAATCGATTCGATAGCACGCTCGATGTGCTCACCATAGTTAATATGGATATGTCGGAGGGTTTTATCCTTATCGGTATAAACATTAATAACCTTATCAAAAAGTTCACTAATACCCTTTCCTTTTGAACTGACGGTTGGTACAAAGGGGATACCAAGCAACTGTCCCAAAGCCTTATAATCAAGACGATTACCCTGTGCCTGAAGTTCATCAAACATATTAAGAGCAACTACAACCTTGATGTCCATATCAATGAGCTGTGTTGTAAGGTAAAGGTTTCGCTCAAGATTCGATGAGTCCACTACGTTAATCACAACGTCGGGCTTTTGCTCAAGGATATGCTGCCTCACGTAGAGTTCCTCTGGTGTATAGGCTGTTAAAGAGTATGTGCCGGGCAAATCAGTAATGTTAAATGTGTAACCTTTATACCTGAATCGAGCCAACTTACTGTCAACCGTTACTCCGCTATAATTTCCCACATGCTCGCGAGCACCTGATGATATGTTGAAAAGAGTAGTTTTGCCAGAATTTGGGTTACCTACAAGGGCAACATTTACAATCTTGCTTCCCTCCCTAGCGCCAGTTTCTACTAAAGCAGCATCTCTCTCTGTTGTAAGAACTCCCTTATAATTCGTGCTCACCAATTGCTTAGCCTCTTCGAGAGTAACAACCTCAATTAAACTTGCCTCGGACCTACGAAGCGAAACATCATATCCCATGATAGAATACTCAATGGGATCCCTCAAAGGAGCATTCTTGATAACCGTAACCTTCTTCCCACGGACAAAGCCCATTTCAATAATTCTTTTTCGGAAAGCACCCCTTCCAAACACTTTCGAAATTATTCCATACTCACCGTTTTGCAATTCACTTAATAGCATTTTTAAACCCTCATTAAAGTATTTTCATCAAGAATAATGTTTGCAAACATAACTACTTTTTGCTTTTTCACTAAATATTCATTGATTTTATCAACAATCAAGATTTCATAATAATTTCACCGAGTACTCTGTTACATTTTTGTGTATATTTCTATCGAGAAACTCTGTTGCAACCCCATTTTTTGCGACAATAATATTATTGATGAATGGATTATAATAATCAGAAACCCACCGGTTCATACATTAGCTACTTTAGCAACCTTGTGAAGGAAAAAGAAGGGATAAACCTTGCGCAAGGAATCCCTGGATTTCAATCTTTTGCAAAGCTATTACAATCTCTTGAAAAAACTATTAATGAGAATGTCCATCAGTATCCTCCTGGAATAGGCAATCACACTAACTGGGTTCGTATTAACATTGCACGTCCCATGGCCGAAATCGAAAAAGCAGGACAACTGATAACTCAATTTTGCACAAAAATAACCTAGATTATGTCTGCTCTTGTCTTTCTCATTATTCTATTTTCAGTGATATATGTTATAATGGTAATGTTTTTAACCTTTGGTTTAACTCGTGTGAAGTTATTCGATGATATTTCTTTTTCTGAAAACTGTAGCCCCCTCTCCTTTTCAATTGTTATTGCTGTGAAAAACGAAGAGAGCAATATTGAAAACCTTTTTAACTCTCTATTAGCACTTGATTACCCCAAAAAGTATATTGAAATAGTTATTGTTAACGATCATTCAACCGATGGTACCCTTCAGCAAATTGAAAGATGCTCACATAATTCTATTGCAATAAAAGTTCTTCATTTGCCTACTGAAAAATCGGGGAAAAAAGAGGCCATTTCAATGGGAGTTCTAAACGCTACCCATAATAATATTCTTCTTACTGATGCTGATTGTGTTCACTCGAAAGTGTGGATTAAACATATTGCACATATATTACAGCATAATTATTATGATTTGCTGATTGGATTAGTTATTATTAAATATTCTAAGAATATAAATAGCTGGCTTCAGGCGTTGGAACACTCAAGCCTTTCGGCAAGCACTATAGGTGCTTGTGCCATTGGACATCCTATCATGGCATCATCGACAAACCTTTATTTCAACCGTGCAACAACAGGTTTTCAATTAGAAATGCTAAATCCAAGTACACCTTCAGGCGATGACGTTTTCCTCCTACACAACTTAAAAAGAAATAAAAACTTAAAGATTGGATGCTTTGCCTTTAAAAAGGGATTGGTCTTCACAAAGCCCACTAATTCAATCTCTGAATGGTTTAAACAAAGAACCCGTTGGGCATCCAAAGCAACCTCATATCATGATTGTGATACGGTTATTGTGGGGTTAATAGTTTTTCTTTTCAACCTTCAACTTGTGGTTTTAGGTTTGCTTAGCATAATTAATCTAAATTGGTTAAGCATTCTCATTGTTGTATTCATTTCAAAGCTAATTATTGACCTGCCCTTTCTTTCCGTTTATTTGTATAAAACCAAGCAATTAGTGTTGCTTTGGCTTTACCTTCCTATACAGCTATTCTATCCACCTTTCGTTGTTCTGGTATTCTTACTTAGCCAAACCAAAAAGGTTGATTGGAAATAGAAGAATTCTTGCGAATAATTTGGAAAAATGAATAAAATATTTATAATTTTACTATTGATTAAAATTGCCTTTCCCCTCGAATGAGGATTTGCCTTTCATTTTTAAATGCCTTTTAATTTATTTAACTGATTATTCTAAGCTTATCACAATGTATTGGAATGTCTATACTATACCAATAATTGCTACAGCAGTAATACTGATAATTTTATTCTTTTTGTTGATAAACCTAAAAAAATCGAAGGGTGCAGCGCTTTTCTCATTGGTTGTGATTTGTTTTTTTGTTTACACAGTTGGTTATGGATTAGTAATATCGGCAAAATCGATTGATACTGCTATCAATTTTTTTTACATTGAACGCATTGGCGGAAGCCTAATCCCTTCATTCTATTTGATTTTTGCAGTAAGTTTCATTGAGAAGTACAATCTTTTGCATCGGCGTTTTCTACCCATTTACTTTATTATTCCAGTTGTTTCTATCATAATGCTTATCACCAACTCCTCTCATTTCTTGTTTTTCAGTAACCCAAGCATTGGGGTTGGTCGTTTTTACAACGAGTTTACATATAAACCAGAGCTATGGTATTACATCCAGCAGTTTTACATTCTTTTTGGCTCGTTGGTAGTGAACGTCATTCTAATTACCCTTTTTATCAATGGAACAAGTATTTACAAAAAGCAAATTGCCTCAATAGTAATTGGTTCACTCGCACTATTAATTCTTCACACTCTTTTGCACCCTAACATGCTGGGGTTGTTTAATTTGAATATAAACCCAACCCCTTACTTTTCATCCTATGCAGGAATTATTATTTACATTGGATTAAGGCGGTACAATCTATTTCGCTTTGTTCCAATTGTGCGAGACACCATTTTTGAAAAAATGGCCGATGCTGTTATTGTAATCGACAAAGAGAAGGTGGTTGTTGACCTTAACGAAAACGCAATGATATACCTTAATCTACAAAAGAAGGATGTTGGAAGACGGGTTGATGAAGTTATTACTTTCTGGCATAAGCTTGGCTGCAACGAAGATGATGTTGACACACGCCATGATTATGTGTATAAAACAGAGATATATGATGTTGCAGCATATTACCAGATAAATATATCGCCCTACTTCGACAAGAATGATACATTTCAGGGACAAATAATTGTGGTTAGAGATATCACCGTTCAAAAGGACGCTGAAAGGGTTCTTGATAGCCAAAGCCGATTGATAAACACCATGCTTAACCACCTTCCAATAGGAATTTTTATGGTTGAGGCAAAAACGGGTAAACCTTTGCTAGTTAACACTAAAGCAAAAGAACTAATTGGAAGAGGTATTCTTCCTGATGCTAATAGCGAAAACCTATCGGAAGTTTATCAAGCATATATTTCCGGTACCAACACCCGATATCCTCCTGAAAGAATGCCAATAATCTTAGGCATGAAAGGGGAGTCGGCGCATATTAACGATTTGGAAGTTGAGCGACCCGATGGCACTAGGATTCAGATTGAGATTTTTGGTTGCCCTGTGTATGATTCAAGTGGTGAGGTTTATGCTAGCTTGGTAGGTTTTCTTGACATTACCGACCGGAAAATAGCTGAGAAAAAAATTCAAAGCCAAAATAGAGAGCTAAAGGAATTAAATGCCACAAAAGACAAGTTCTTCTCCATTATTGCACATGACCTAAAAAACCCCATTAATGCAATTCTAGGATTTAGCCAACTGCTTCAGAATGAGATAAACAACCTTGAAAAGGAGGAAATAATAGATTTCTCGTCGGTAATATACAATTCAACCCTCCATACATCGAAGCTGCTTGAAAACTTACTAGAATGGTCTAGCATTCAAAGGGGTCGTACGGAATTTGCACCAAAAATTGAAAATTTTCAAGATATATTGCTTGAAAGTTTAGAGCCAATTTTAGCTTCTGCAATTAATAAATCAATCACATTGAAAATACCTGAAACAAATGGTTTACAAATATTTGTCGATCGAAGAATGATATCTTCTGTCATAAGGAACATTGTTACAAATGCCATAAAGTTTACTCCTAAAAAAGGAACGATTGAGATAAACCCAGTTGTTACAGAGGGTTATCTAAAGGTGTTTATTACCGATACAGGTATTGGCATGGACAAAGATATTCTTGAAAATCTTTTTAAAATTGAGGCTAAGATTCATAGATCAGGCACAGAAGGTGAACCTAGCACTGGTTTGGGCTTGCTTCTTTGCAAAGAGTTTGTTGAAAAACACAATGGCGTACTTTGGGCAACCAGCAAAGTTGGAAAAGGAAGTACCTTTTGTTTTTCATTACCAATTGCTTTTGATAGTAATCCAAACTAATCACCAGCTGATTCAAAACTGGCTAGTTATAAATACTCTACAATATTCATATAAATACTTTGCCAGTATTAGCTAATACCTTTCATTTTTTTAGCACATTTGCATTTTTAATGTGAAACTATAATAAATGAAACCCACCTTAATCATCCTTGCCGCCGGCATGGGTAGCCGCTATGGCAGTCTGAAACAGGTCGATGGAGTCGGTCCCAACGGTGAAACGATTATCGACTACTCCGTTTTCGATGCGCTGCGTGCTGGCTTTGGAAAAATTGTTTTTGTTATCAGAAAGAATATAAAAAACGATTTTGTCGATGTATTCGGAAAGCGTTTCGACGGTAAAGTCCCCTACGAACTGGTTTTTCAGGAGTTAGATATGCTCCCGGAAGGGAAAAAATGCCCACCTGATAGGATAAAACCTTGGGGAACAGCTCATGCTGTTTGGGTTTGTAAGGGTGTTGTAAAAGAGCCTTTCGGGGTGATTAACGCCGATGATTTTTATGGAGCAAACTCCTTCGAAGTGCTTTATCAAGCACTAACGAACCCAAACCTAAGGGCAGGTGAATACTTTATGGTTGGCTACCGAATGGGAAATACGCTCAGTGAGCAGGGCTCGGTATCGCGAGGGGTATGCACTGTTGACGATAAATCCTTTTTGCTTGATGTTGTGGAGCGTACCCATATTGAGCGATTACACGGTGTTGTGAGGTACAAGGATGAATTTGGCAACATGATTCCTGTTGATGAACAGTCGCTGGTTTCGATGAACTGCTGGGGTTTTACAACCGATTTCTTTGGTCATATCGATGGAATGCTCAACGAGTTTCTAAGTGGATCTTTAGCTAATCCAAAGGCAGAGTTCTATATTCCAACAGTTGTTAACAACCTCATCAAGAGCAACAAAGCAAACTGCAAGGTGCTTCCAACCTCTTCTCAGTGGTTTGGTGTTACCTACCCTGGTGATAAGCCACATGTTAGAACTAAACTTGAGGAGCTTACTCACCTTAAGCTTTACCCTTCGCCTTTGTTTTAATAAAGAAGTTTGCAAATACAATGTATGCTGTAGTTATTATTATGATAGCAGGAATAGCACTTGGCCCTCTTTTTCGCTTTCAAAAGCGATTGGTTACCTTAGTCGATAAACTCACCATGTGGGCAATTTACCTTTTGCTGTTTCTATTAGG
>CAYZSD010000160.1:0-7616 GCA_964481075.1 uncultured Rikenellaceae bacterium
AGAAGAGTTTGCATATTTTTTGTTGTAAAGCAGCCTAGCACTAAGTTGTGCTAGGCTGCTTTTTTTCAGAAAAGCAATTTAAAATGTTTAAATTGCAAAGTCTCATTTATTTTAGGATTAAATAATATTATTTCTTGTCAATCAATATAATAATTAAATATATTTTAATCAATTATTTAGCTAATGAAGCATCTCTACTTTAACTATATTTTTCTGGGTTTGCTTTTCTTGATTTCATGGAAATCGGGTCAAACGCAAGATTTCTACCTTCATCTATCATCATCAAAAACAAAAGCCGCTGTTATTGTTTACACCGATGATATGCTTAAAATGCATTTTTCAATAGAAGGTTTATCGGGGTATCAACAAAACGACAAAAAGGGGAATGTGTTCACCGAGCTGCATTTTGGCAATGGGTATCATATAGGCGAAATAGGAACTCCAAAGTTACCAGCATTTAAGAAACTAATTCAAGTACCACTAGGAGCTAAGGTTGAAGTTCATGTTAAGTATTCTTCAGAACAGGAATACGATTTAAGTAAACACGGCTTTCAAGGAGAACTTTTTCCAGTTCAACCCTCAGTAAGAAAAGACATTGATACGGATAAGTTACCTTTTGAATATTCAAAAAAAACATATACAGAGGAAGGATATACTGATATTCCTGTTGCTAGGCTAGAAGTGCTAGGAATAATGAGAGGTATTCAAATTGCTAGAGTTGAGGTTGCCCCTGTTAGCTATGATCCAGTCAATCGAAAAATTCGAGTTCGTAACGATATAGAGGTAGAAATAATCTTCTCAGGAGTGGATAAGAAAAGAAACCATGAAATAATCAATACAAATTACTCCCACTACTTTGAACCAATTTATGGTGTGTTAGCTAACCCAATTCACCGAAATGTTTACAATAATAATCCCGACTTGACCAAGTACCCCGTAAGAATGCTAATTGTTAGCAATCGTATGTTTGAGCAAACATTGCAGCCATACATTCAATGGAAAACGAAGAAGGGATACAAGGTTGAAGTAGCATATACAGATATAATAGGTACCTCGAGTTCTGCAATACAAAGCTATATTCATGCAGTTTATAATGGAAGTACAACAGAAAATCCAGCACCAACTTTTCTTGTTTTAGTAGGTGATGTTGAACAGCTTCCAGCCTCAGCCACCGGATCTTCTTCTGGAAAAAGAACAGATCTGTACTACGCAAGTGTCGATGGCGACTATTTCCCAGATATGTATTACGGAAGATTATCTGCTCAGAGTACTGCTCAACTAGAAAACATTATTAATAAGATTCTTTATTACGAGCAATACCAGTTTTCTAACCCGGAGTATCTTAATAATGTTACTTTAATAGCTGGTACCGATGCAACCTGGAATCCTCGGGTTGGACAACCCACTGTAAAGTATGGAACAGCAAACTACTTCAATTCTTCCAATGGATTTAACACAGTTTGGGGGTATGGTGTTAGCAGCGATCCTAATAACCCCAACAATAGTTCAACATACACTGGATGTTACGATAATGAGAGGTTCTCCGTTAGCTTCATAAATTTTACAGCACATTGTAGCAGCACATCTTGGGCAGGGCCCAATTTGTCAATTAGCAATGTTTACTCAATGCTGAACACCAATAAATACCCCTTAGCGATTGGAAATTGTTGTCAATCTGCAGATTTTGGAACAATTGAGTGTATTGGAGAAGCTTGGATTAGGGCTCAAAGCAAAGGAGCAGTTACTTACATAGGATCCTCACCAAATTCATATTGGTTCGAGGATTTTTATTGGTCGGTTGGTGCTTTCCCTATAGTTGGAAATAATAACGGGTACGTTCCATCTTTTCAGGAAACAACATTGGGTGCTTACGATGGACCATTCGTGTCCGATTATGTAACCGCTGGAGGATTGGTTTTTTTAGGAAACCTTGCTGTAACCGAGGTTAATATTCAGGGCTACCCAAGCCATTCAAGCCCACTGTACTACTGGCAAGCATATAATGTGCTTGGCGACCCTTCAGTTGTGCATTACCTAACCGAAGGAAGCACAAATACAGTTAATCATCAAGATATTATACCAATAGGTTTAGATACATATACTGTTAATGCACTTCCAGGGTCTTATGTAGCTATTAGTAAGGATGGTGTTTTGCATGGTTCGGCGCTTGTAGGTTCAAATGGCGAGATTGATGTTTCCGTTGAACCTATACTCAACGAAGGGAATGTAGATATAGTTGTTACACGACCACAAACACAACCATATATAACCCAAATTCCCGCTGCTGCAATTGAAGGTCCATATATCGTCCTTGATGCTTTTACGATTAACGATTATGATGGAAACAATAACGGACAAGCCGACTTTGGAGAAACATTTACAATAAATGTTACACTAAAGAATGTTGGAGCAACCAATGCTTACGGTGTAACAGCAACTCTTTCAGGCAACGATAGCTACTTTAGTTTACTTTCACAAGATCCATCAACCTTTGGAATTATACAATCAGGTGATGAAAACAATACTGTTATTGTAAATGATGCTTTTAGCTTTGAACTTTCAACTGTTGCACCAAACCAACATCAAGCAACATTTCAGCTGTTAATTACCGACGGAAGCACAACATGGCAAAGCTCCCTGAGATTAACAGCAAATGCACCTGTTTTCAATATCGAAAGTGTTACAATTGACGATGGCGATCAGGGAATTCCAAATATGCTTGATCCTGGTGAAATGGCACAAATGCTTGTAAACGTATCAAATATTGGTAATGCCGATGCAGCTTCATTCGAGGTTTCATTAGTAAGCAATTCAACGTACATTTCAGTTATTGACGGTCAAAACCAAGCGATTGAATCATTATTGGTTGGGGATACCCAACAACTTGGTTTTAGCATTTTTGCCAACATTAATACCCCTCTTGAAACAACAATTACATTTACTCTCAACTTTCAATACGAAGATCTCTTATTATCGCAAAATTTTGAAATAATTGTTGGGCAAATAACAGAATACAACATATCAAATACTTCTATAACAACTTGTTTAGCTCGTTTTTACGATTCAGGAGGATCGAATGGAAATTATTCGAACAACGAAAATTTTACACTTACAGTTTTACCTACCCTTCAGTCATCAAAAGTTAAGGTTGAGTTCCAGTCATTTAACTTAGAGAGCAATTACGATTTTCTTAAGATTTACGATGGTTTATCAACAACTGCAAATCTTTTAGCGAACCTAACAGGAACAAACCTTCCTGGTTCCTTTGTTGCTTCAAATCCTGATGGAGCATTAACTTTTCGCTTTACTTCCGATGCCAGTATTATACGATCGGGTTGGCAGGCAATGCTTACTTGTGAAAATAACCTTAGCGACGAAGCCTACATTACAAGTTTCGATTTTCAGGGAGAGATTGCTACAAGCGTTACAGTTTCTGAAGTCGAAAATGGAATGGCTACAATAAACGTAGTTCTAGCTTCTGGAACTAATTTATCTAGTTTAGTACCTGTGATAGAGGTATCAGAAGGTGCTACAATTAACCCGGTGCCCCAGCAAGCCGATTTCACTAATCCCGTTGAATATTTTGTAACCTCCGAAAGCGGAAGTGTTACCAATTTATATACCGTAAATGTTACATTACCAGTTTTATATGTTTTATCACTTGAACAAAATATTCAAAATGCTGCGACTCTTATTGGAGCAGGCTTGTATGAGGAAGGTCAAGACGTTACTATTGACGCATTTGTAAATCCTGAATTTCTGTTTCTGAATTGGTCGAATTTTGATAATGAGACAGTTAGTGATATACAGAGTTTTACATTCATAATGCCACCAACAAACACATCTTTCCTTGCCATTTTCGAGAGATTTGGAGATGTGAATAACGATGGGGTTGTTAATGTTTTAGATATCACAAAATATATTGGTTTCATTGTAAACTACAATACTGATAATTTTAACCAAACATTAGCAGATGTTAATGGTGATGGTGTTATTGACATTGTAGACGTAGTTTCTGTTATTAACCTTTTACTATACGATTCCTTTATCCCAGAATCCCAAAAAGATTCATTCAGTTCACCAGCATTTATTTCGGCGGTTGGGAATAGCATCATTCTTGAAAGCGACGGAACAATAACAGCTTTGCAGTTAGAAGTTATTCTTGATAGTGATGAAATAGTAGAGTTAACGTTAGTGGATGGGAAATATACTTTTTCTTACAGCCAGTATGGGGATTTTCTAAGAATTATTATTGTTTCTCTCGAAAACAAAACACTACCATCAGGAGAAGTTTCAATATTAAAATCAAATTCAGTATTAGAAGGATGTAAATGGGGTAGGGTTATGGCAGCAAATAGCAACGCTCAATCAGTTATGTTAACACCAATTTTAACATCTGAAAAACATTATTTTTCAAATGAAAGAATAAAAATTTTCCCTAATCCATTAGAAGATAGGTTAACTGTAGAATCGATTGATTTAATAAAATCACTAAAAATAGTTGATCTTACTGGACGAGAAATATTTTCAAAAAGGCCAAACTCTTATCTTTTTGTTGAAAACTTGACAAATCTAAGTAATGGTTCTTATGTAATTCATATTAAGACTGAAATGGGAATATATCGGAATGTTTTAATTAAGAAATAGAATTGAAAAACAACACAGTTTATATACGGTGAATCATACAGTTTCTATATACTGCGACGAGGCAAAAAATGCAATAAGATATTCTAGTTACAGAGAACTTGAAGAAGTACTTCCATTTAGTCAGGTTGCTGCAAAGTTTGTAATATCAGGTGTTGAGAATTATTACATTAACGGTAAAATCTTTAAAGTTAAAGAAGGACAGTATATTGTTGGTAATTCCCATACCTTGTCAGAGATAACAATAAACAGTAAGAATAAGGACGTAGAGGGATTATGTATTGATATTTCTGAGGATATAATTGCTGAAGTTGCCGAATATCATTTCGAACAGTCCAAAGATGTAAAGGAGTTTGTACTTTGCGATCAGTTCTTGGTTAACACTTACCAATCGAAAAATACATTGTTAGGATACTCGCTACATGAGATAAGCAAGAAACTAGATCAAGGTACTCTTAAAAACAGATTGGCTAATACAGAATTCTTCTATTCACTTGCTGAGGCAGTAATTAGTGATCAAAGCCGAATATTTGAACAGTACTCAAGATTAAACCATAAGAAGCAATGTACTAATGAGGAGTTATTCAGACAATTAGTTAGAACAAAGGATTTAATTGATGATAATTTGTTGTCTTGTAATCTAAATATCGATTCACTAAGCAGTTATGCCAGTATTTCGAAGTATCATTTTATAAGGTTATTTAAAACAACATTCAACCTAACTCCATATCAGTATATACTTCAGAAAAAGTTAGAAATAGCTCGACATAAAATTGCTAAGGGATTTTCTGTTAGTGAAACAGCATTATTTTTAGGTTTTGCCGACACACCATCTTTCAGCAAGGCTTTCAAGGCATCTTTTGGATATGCACCATCCTCCCTCAATAAAATTAGCAATAATTGACAATGTTCAATTGGACAATCTTAATAGTTTTGCCTTTTAACCCAGCAAACAAACTTTTCTGTCATTAAGCAGTCAAACAATTTTAAACACAATAATCCATCTGTCATGAAATCAAAATTTAAAATTTTTGTAACCACACTAGTTTTTTTACAATTATTTTTTTTTCAAATTGCTTATTCAGCGTTTTACAAAGATTTACCTACCATTGTTAAAAACCCAGATGGAACTGAAATAAGTTGCTTTGCAACGGGCGATGAGTTTTTTAACTATCTACACGACAGCAATGGTTTCACAATCATTCAAGGGAGTGACGGTTTTTACTACTATGCTACTTCGGTTGGAGATAGCATTTTTGCAACAAGTTATAAGGTAAATTCAGTTGACCCAACTTCAGTAGGGTTAATGAAAAATATTGTAATTTCTACCGAACAGTACCAAAAAAGGGTTGAAGGCTTCTGGAAAAACGTGGAGGATAAAAAGGGAAGAGCACCTCATATTGGAGTTATCAATAACCTAGTTGTTTACATTCGTTTCAGCGATGATACTGAATTTGATATTCCTCGAAGTGAGTACGACCTGCTTTTCAATCCAACCAATACCATTTCGATGAAGAACTATTTCAATGAGGTTTCATACGGACTCCTAAACATTGAAAGTTTTCATTATCCTATATCCGACATGTCGGTTAACATAAGCTATCAGGATGCAAACCCACGAGGTTACTATGAACCCTACAATCAAACCACAAATCCTATTGGCTATACAGGAGGTAACCATGGAACTCAACGAACAATTCGTGAGCATACACTTCTAATGAATGCAATTAATTTTGTTTCAAGTCAGGTCCCTTCCAACTTAGTTATCGATACCGATAACGATGGGTATGTTGACAATGTATGCTTTATCATTCGAGGAACATCTGGTGCTTGGGCCGACTTGCTCTGGGCGCATCGTTGGGTATTGTACTCATTCAATGTTACTATTCATGGAAAAAGGGTGTACGATTACACTTTTCAGCCAGAGAATCAAACCAATGTCTCCACATTATGCCACGAGATGTTTCACACCCTAGGAGCTCCAGACCTGTATCGATACAGTGGTGATGGTTACAACCCAGTTGGCCCCTGGGATTTAATGGCAGGTGGGTTTGTGCACATGGGAGCACACATGAAATGGAAATATACAAATGGCGCATGGTTTAGTAGCATCCCATTAATCAATCAGCCAGGCACATATACACTAAATCCCTTAGGTTCGTCAACACAAAGCGCTATTAGAATTAACTCAAATTATTCTTCAACTGAGTATTTCGTTTTGGAGTATCGTAAAAGAGATGGATTTTATGAAAATAACCTACCTAATAGCGGCCTTCTTGTTTACAGAATAAACACAAATGCAGGGAATGGAAACGCTTCAGCACCACCCGATGAGGTTTATGTTTATCGCCCAGGAGGCACCAACAGCCAGAATGGCTCAATTAATCTAGCTCCTTTATCATTGAATTCTGGAAGAACAGCAATGAATGATTTTACCGATCCCAGCTCTTTCCTTTCAAATGGTGCTGCTGGTGGGCTTGTGATTTCTGATGTTTCTGCTATTGACGAAACAATATCTTTTACACTAGGACCAAGCAACCAACACTTTGTAATTCTGAGCGCAAATCCACAGAACGCAGGGATTGTTTTTGATATCACAAATAGTGCTCCATATTCAGAAGGCGAGGAGGTAACAGTTTCAGCTCAAGCAATTTCTGGATATAAATTTATCAACTGGACTAATAGCAACGGAGCGTTTGTAAGTACTAACGCAATCTATAGTTTCTTTATGCCAAACGAAAATGTTTCCCTTGTTGCAAATTTCATATTACTACCTAAACATCAAGTCACATTTAATGTTTCAGACTTAAATGGTAGCCCAATTGAAAATGCTTCCATAACAGTTACTAAAAATTTAAATAATAAAATGATAGAAAGAGTAATTGAAACAAATAGTTCAATTATTGAATCATTTAATAAAGATATTATCGATTCTCCCATTGCCATTTCTTCTGGTACAAGAAAGATATTTA
>CAYZSD010000161.1:0-7606 GCA_964481075.1 uncultured Rikenellaceae bacterium
CGAGTTGTGAATATCATGTTCAGAGGGTACGTGTCAGTTATCTGCAAGCCTTTATAAAACCCAAAGCATACTCTAAACGATGCTAAATAGAAGTAGTAAAGCAGAGAGTTCCTATCACCGTCAAAATGTGTAAAGTAAAGCATCGCCTCATCAACCCGAAAGTAGGCCTTCGATTTTGACTTATCGCATTCAATGTACTTATTCAGGAAATAATCGATTTTAACTTCCCACTCCACCTCAAACTCAGCTTCGGATATAACTTTAAATCGAATCTTCTCACCAGGAACAAAATAAAAAGCTTTTCTCAAGCTTTGATTTACCTGAATATTTGCAACAACTTGATCCTTCAATGGGTTTGCAACAGCATTAATAATTGGCTTTTGGTTTTGAACAACAATGAAATTGCTAATAGGGTAGTCAATGGTTCGAGATCCGATATGTGGGGTAGCTTGTATTTGAAAGTGAAGGTGAGGATATGGAGAATTCCCTGAGTTCCCACACTTTGCTAGCAGATCGCCTCGTTTAACCTTCTGCCCAACAGCAACCTCTATTGAGCCAGGTTTTAGGTGACTCAACTTCGAATACAGGTAGTCAGAGTGTTTAAGAACAATTGTATTTCCCCAATTATACTCAAGGTTCTTTTCCCCAATAATATTATCAGGGATGTCGTCAACTACCTCTTCGATAGTTCCATCGGCTGCAGCAATAACGTTCTTGCCATAGCAATAGTAATCGTTTGGAAAATCTCCATTATTTCTATACGACATGCCCTCTTCGTCCTTTATTTCGAAATCCCATGCATGTCGCCAGCTATCCTTATGCGTAAGCATTCCATTATGCCCCTGTGTTACAGTCCATTCTCCATGAAATGGGAGATGGATTGGGATATTGACCTGCTTGCCGAACCTCTCCATAAAATTGATAAATGAGTAGAGGTTTTTTTCGGGAGAGTTCTGTTGAATATATACAGGGTTTATGTTTGCTCTGTTTTGAACTCTAAATTTTAGGATGTAAAGAAAGAGAAGTGTTATCAGGTTGAAAGGAAGGGAAAAAACAGGAAGGTGGTATAAAGCCAATGCAGAGCTGAGACTTATTGTTACAATTGCAACCAATGGGACAATTAGAATTATCCAAAGGAATGAGCTGCGGTTAGGTATAACGAAGAAACCCCCAACAGCTATTGCTGTTAGGATATAGTTGAAACCGATATAGCTGTAGTGAACCTCCGAAAACTTTGCACCAATAATTAGGTAGAACAGGTAGGCAGTGTAAAAACCTAACAGTGACAGGGTGAAAGCTATTCTGGAGTATAAAAGTAAGCCTATTGCTATGAGAATTCCAGTGAGAACATTGAACTGGAAGAGGATAGCACCCAATGAAAGGAAATAGCTTCGAATTGAGCCAGGTATAGGTAGGCTATTCCACCATTCATAGAGTCGAACTAATGGACCTCCGCCAATGATGTAAAGGTCGTTTAGGGTGTATATACCTCTTTCGTTCAAACCTAACTCCATAAACTCCCTTGAAGCTAGGGTTAAAGCCCAAAGGGATATTATAAAAGGTAAACTTAGGTTAGGTAAAGCATACTTTCCTACTACACCCTCCAGCGATACTGCAACAAAAAGCGTGAGAACTCCTGCCAGAAAAACCACTAGCAATAATAGAAGATCGGGTTGAAAGTATATGCCAAGGCCTAACCCAACCAGTAAGGAGTTGAATCCGTAGTACCCTTGTCGTATTCTCGTTATTTCGAATCCAAACCAATAGGCAATGATATTTGTTACAACAACGGCAAATAATCCATAAAGGCCCGTATAGAAATCGATGAAGGTTACAACAAAAAGTATCGAGGCAAACAGCTTATTGTCGGAGAAAAAAACTTGTCCGTAGCTATTAAGAATACTCTTTGGAAGCCAGTGGTTCGTTTTCATCAAATTCAATGAATATCAAATTTGAAATAGTTTATGAGTAGTTGCTAATTAACAATCACTTTTTTAGGTGTTGCGGAACCTCTTCGAGCAAGTTTAGGTTGTCAAGAGTTTCAGCTTTCTTAATAACATGAAGTTTTCCTTCTAAATCAATTAAAACCACGTTGGGTCTTAGGTTGATAAACTGTAGCCATTGGGTGTTGTTGTATGCACCAACACGTTTAATAACATAGTTATCACCCTTTTTAAGTAAGGGAAAAAGAACACTACCTCTAACCACATCGATATTCATACACAGAGGGCCAAAGATTGTAGTATCCTCGGTTTGCTCTGAAATTGGTTGGGCTGGTCGTATATCGTGATCGTACCAAAAAGCTGTGAAAAGTAGGTTTACTCCAGCGTCAATAATGGTTGCTCGTCGTCCGTCAGCAAGCCTTTTGTTTGCAACAACTGTTCCTACAAGAAAGCCAGCATCGTCAATCAACGCCCTTCCTGTTTCGAGGATAAGAAGCGGCAAATTTTCTGGTTTTATCTCCGACTTCATGAAAGCAGAAGTGATTGCCTCGGCAAAATCATCGAAGGTTGGGGTTGTGTCGGTTCCAGGATAGAACGCCCCTCTCAATGTGTTTTTTGAAGCAAATCCACCACCCATGTCAATGTACTTGATTGAATGCTTGTGCTTTCGTTCCAGGCCAATGGCCAAATCGGCCAGCTTGGTTGCTGCTTTTGCGTAAGCGCTGGTACTCATCATGTATGTGCCAATGTGAGTATGCAACCCAATCAGATCAATATTTTTGCATAGTAAAATTCTGTTTAGGGCATCCCATGCTTCACCTGTTTCGTAGTTAAACCCAAAACGATCCCATTGAGGATAAACACCCGTATCCATATTCACCCTAATAGCAACTCTTGGTCGTTTTTCCAGCTTATTTGACAATTCTATAATTTCATACAGCTCATCGAAATGATCGATGTGAATGAGCGAGCCATTCTCAATGGCATTCAAAAGGTCGGAGGTGGTTTTATAGGGACCATTGAAAATTATTTTTTCCCCAGCAACTCCATTTGCAAGAGCCTTATTGTATTCAAAGCCAGAAACAACCTCGGCCCATGAGCCTTCGGAATGAAAAACCTGACAGATAGCATTCAAGTAGTTGGTCTTGTAGCTCCAGGCAAACTGCACCTTTGGGTATCGTGCGGCAAACGCACGATGTGCTTCCCGATATGTTTTTCGAATACTTTGCTCCGAAAAAACATATACGGGTGAGCCAAACCTTTCAATTACCTCGGAAACAGGTACTCCGTCAATATGAGTGATGGGCTCAACCCGGCTGGCAATGCCAAATTTACTTGGTAGCCCTGCATTAATTTTTTGAATAATTGGTCGTTCAAAAGGTAACTTTGTCATTGTGAAATGCATTTAGTGAATAACACACCTTTAGAGGAAAACTTTAGAGTTCTCCTTGTATAGATAGTTTCTGAAACTCATCGATATCTGTAATCATGTCGAATGAGTAACGTATAAACATCTTGCCAATGTCGTAACTCGCAAACGGCTTAACATCTTGTCCTAATGCTAGTTGGACTAGTGCTTCGGGGAGGTTTTGTCCAGCCCCAACCGCAAGATACACCCAGGCAGGAAGTCGAGGGTTAATTTCGATTAGGTAAAGATCATTCTTGGAAGTCCGAATGAGTTCAAGTTCCATTCCCCCTCTCCAATAGGTTGACCCAATAATTTTGTGAGTTAGATTGAGCATCGATTTATCGTCAAGGGTAATGCCACCCCATGCTTTCCCTTTATCGGTGATGTATTGCTTACGCATTGGTACTGCTCCAATAGTGTTTCCTCTGCCATCGCCCAGAGCAACAACATTCACTTCGGTTCCCTTAACAAATTCTTGAATAATTATTGGCAGACCCCACTTTGCAGAAATCTTATGAAAGTACATGATAGCCTGCTCCTTGTTGTTGGCAATGTAAGCATCATAAAACTTTCCTTTAACAACATAAGGAAATTCGAAATCTTTATCTAAGCTATCGATCTCGGAAATACTTGCTATTGGCTTGCTAAATGGCACCTTCACATCATACTTCTTCCCAAAATCCGGGAGGTTTGTTTTATGTCGCTCTTCAAACTGTTTAAGGGTGGGAAGAAAGGTTTTAATCCCCATTGCATTGAGAGTATCGGCCAATTTCATGAATGCGTAAAGTTCGGCATCAAAATTGGGAATCAAAACATTAATGTTTTCAATACTGTTAATGTAGCGGATTCGCTCCATTAACGCTTCCACACCATCGGAAGGGTAAGGTACTTTGTAGCTTTTATCTACCAAATGGTGCATGTAGGCACCAGGTTCGAGATTCTCGTAGGCAAGCCCAATAATACGAGGTTCAAATAATTTCGAATCACGAATCCCTCTAATAACAGGTATTCCTGGGCCAGGACTATCAATATTATTTAGTCCCGACAGGGCAACGGTTACGCTTTGCTTATTCATAATCCTCAACGAGGTGGTACATTTTCAGAGAAGTAATAAAATCATAGTAATATCGCTCAAAGGAGGTGGTGTCCACATCGTATTTTGATGTTATAGCAGCTACTATCTCGTTGAAAGGCTTCCCGTCCCTGACTTGTTCGAGCACTTCAAGACCTATTGGATTTAACGTGAAGGAATCACCTGTTGTAGGGTCAAAAACAAAACCCGTTTGACTCACTGCAATATTCTTCTTTACAATCATTCTGATATTTTTTAAAATGAGATTGACGTAAGGCTTTTGACAATATAATTTTAAAAGGCTTGCGCACAGGTGTGTTAATATGCGTTAAAATCGACGAACGGCTCTTACTCTCACATAGGTGATGTCCTTATCTGCATATCCCGTAGAGCCATAATCGAAATACTGAAAACCGGCATAACCATCGTAGCTTTCGGTGGAACTCCAGTAGTATGCAAACTGAAAACCATCGGTGTCGCCTATAACAGCATTCACTATTGGCGCTGCATTATAGCATAGATTAAGTTCCCATACTGCTGGTAAATACCAGCTATAACCTCCTGCATTATAGTTGGCACAAAGCAGAGCAGCACTTGCGGTATGACCTGCTTGATTAATGATGGCAAGTGTGTTTTGTTGTCCATTAGTTGCACTACCTGCTCCTGTTCCTATCGCAGTGGTAATGTTGCTCCATGCAGTACCAGCACTTAAATCGGTGAGCGATGCAATCAAACCATGCTCTACTCCGTTTGTCTTCCAAACTGCGACAACTATTCCACCACCGTAAAGTTCTCCAACATAACGATTTGTTGCTCCACTTCCGGTTATACTTTCTGCTGTTTTAGCATGAATTGCATAGGGGACGCTAAGTATTTGACTTGTTCCAATAATTGAATAGTTAGTACCACCAAAGGGATCGGTTTCAGTTTTTATGAAGAAAGGACCATTAGTCCAATTGATTTCACTAAACCCAACCCCATTTCCAATCTCTAAACTTACCAATCCATTTGCGTTGGTTGTAGGTGTTAGAGTCTCAGAATATACAACACTACCGCTAGTTGATCCTTGTAGGATGCTAACACGCATCCCAACCTGGCCGTTTACAACCACTTCATTGGAGGAGTCTCTGATTACAGCTTGATAGCTCATCTTTTGAGGTGCTTGTGCCATTAAATTTGCAGCTAATAAAACTGCAACTGAGTAAAAGAGAATTTTTTTCACTTTACAATAGTTTAAGTTATAACCCGCTTTATATTTGTTTGGTTATAGGGGAATTAGCGGGATGTGAGTAAGAAAATTGTAAAGCCAAAAGTAGATGTTTTTTTACACCCTTTTGGCTTTGGAAGTTTTTTTTTAAAAAAAATTCTCCTAGTCGGCTAACTTAAAAGTAAACAGGAGGGCTTCAACCTGCCTAAGGTAATTACGTTTATTGAATTTTGGTGCGTAAACATACCCCTCAATAGTGATAACACGGTTGTTGCTCTCATCGATGGTTGTTAGGCTAATAAACGGACCTCCCATTGGATGGCCATGAACGTCCCATAGCCCCCTAAGCTGACCAAAATACCTATCTTTGTACATCAAAGGTTGAAAAACAGGAGGGATAATGGTCTCGGTTATCATGTAACTGTTTGGGGTTGGTCCAGGAATGTAGCGATTCACAAACTGATTGCGCATCTTAACCAAGTAATCGGACGTGAAGGTATTCTGATCTGTATAAGGATACTGGTAAACAATTACCCCCTGGCTGATGTCGGGTGTTTCGTATGATATCCAAACAAAGTCGGTTGAATCGACGCGAAGTTGATAGCCACGAGGGAAAAACATCGAGAAGCCAAACTTTTTTTCAAGTAGAAGTCTAAGCCCCTTTGCCTCAAATCGAATAGCGTTGTTAATCACCCTATCCCTTTCGGCCTGCTCAAGAATCTGAACAAACCTATCCCTCTCATCGTTGAGCATGTTGGCAATGGCTGGATAGGTTGGTCCAACAACGTTGATAACCGTTTGAGGTGCCGACCAAACATCGCGCTGGGTTACAATCTGAGGCTTCTGGAACTCATCGCTAACCTTGGTTAACACAATATTTCTATGGCTTTTAAATATCTCGGTGAAAGCATTAGGTGGAATCATGACAAGGTTAAAAATTGTCTCCGATTGTGGTAACATGGGGTATTCTGTCTTTAGAATTTCGTTATATGTCACCCCAATACTTTCTTCCCACACCTCTTTGTTGAGGACTACGATAACCTCGCCAGCAGCTCCGGTTACATTTGGTAGAAGGGTGCGTTTGCCTCGACTTCCCTTCTCGCACGAAGAGTTGCCAAAAGCAATGGTAATAAGCAGAATAACCCAGAAATACTTTTTCATTGGAGTTTTTTTATGTTTGTTAATGAAATACATTCAAATGAATGTGAAAAATATTAGCAAAAATAACAAAAAAGTAGAAACGTACATCAATTGAATACTAACGCTAAACCGTTTAAAAAAGTATCAATGAAAAACCGATGGACTACTTAATCAAGCTGTTCTGTTCAAGAAAGAGCTTATTGTAGGTTTGAACATCGAGCCAAAGTATAAGTTGCTGTCCAATTGCCAGCTCTGTTGAAAGGTTCGGATTCCAAACGTTAATATCATCAATAGTGCAGCCATACCTAATAGCAATTTTATGAAGATACTCGCCATATTGGACTATGTGAACAACCTTAACCTTGTTAACAGTACTTCCGGAGTTTGCAAGTATCTCGTGAAAGTCTGGCTTGCTTGGCATCCTATCGTACATTAAATTTTCTTTTTTCAGAAAATGCTCAACACTTGCTGCCGGCAAACGTACCGACAAAGGATTTTCAGATTTTGGTACAATTCCTCTGCGGTAAATGGGATTGAGAAATGCCAATACTTCAACCGGTACACCTGTTTCCTCGGAAAGAATTTGCAGCGAAAGCTGCTTTGTTACCTGTACTGTGTCGGTTTGTAGGTAGGCAATAACAGGTGGTGTAGGGCTTATCCTATGGTCTTTATAGTTCTGCATAACGTACCCTGCTGCAATGAAAGCTGGGACGTAGTTCTGGGCCGGTTCGGGCAAGAAATCGTATAACTTCCAGAAGTTTGTCTATCCTCCAGCACGCTGGATGGCATTTCTAATTGCACCTGGTCCAGCATTGTAGGCAGCCATCACCAAGTGC
>CAYZSD010000162.1:0-7567 GCA_964481075.1 uncultured Rikenellaceae bacterium
ATTTCTAATGTTTACAAGAATATTGTGTACTGAAAGTGTATCTGAAATGTTCACCGAGAAGTGGGCCAAGCTATCTACCGACCAAATCTCCTTGGCTATTTGAATATTCGATTCGTAGTAAGCTAAATTCTTGCACGCAAAAAAGATAAAAGGAAATGCAACGATTAGTAACAATCTACTCATGATTCTTCTTTCTACCTCCCTTTTTTTTGCGTTTTTTCTGGCTTTTTCTTTTCTCATCGAAACGGGTAACACTTTCTTCTTCAATAACGTTGCTAAAGCTAGGCTCAATGTTTAGAGGTTTTTTTGCTACAATATCGGTAAGGAGATTTGGCTTAATCCCTTTAGCGTTAAGCTCTATTATTTCCTTTACCCTTTCAACCGGTACAGGTGTAATGTTCGTTGCTGAATTGGGATCGGAGCTATACCACATCACTCTTTTGAAAATATCGGTTTTAACATGGTAGTAGCTTGCATCTTTTGTCTCAAGAGGGTTCAAAGTCTTTGGAAATTCCTTCCTTGCATCTGCATAGCAATCAACTTCGTAGTTTAGACAGCATTTGAGTTTACCGCATTGACCAGCAAGTTTTTGTGGGTTTAGCGATATTTCCTGTATTCGTGCAGAATTGGTTGTTACCGAAACGAAATTGGTTAGCCATGAGGCGCAACAAAGTTCTCTACCACACGATCCAATACCGCCAATCCTTCCGGCTTCCTGACGGGCTCCAATCTGTCGCATCTCAACTCTTAGCAGAAACTCCTCAGCAAGGATTTTGATTAGCTCCCTAAAATCGACCCTCTCGTCAGCAATATAGTAAAAAATAGCTTTGGTCTTGTCACCTTGATATTCAACATCACCAATTTTCATATTTAGGTTTAACCGTGTAACTATCTGCCGGGTTTTTATCATTGTTTCGTGCTCCAAGGCAATTGCTTCGAGCCATTTGTCGATGTCGGCAGGTTTTGCCTTGCGGTAAACCTTCTTAAAATCTCCGGTTGAAATGTCGATTCCTTGCTTCCTGAGCTGGAGTGCAACAATCCACCCGGTGAGGGTTACAGTACCTATGTCATGACCTGGTGAAGCCTCAACGGCAACAATTTCACCTTTGCGAAGGTTTAGCCCGTTCACGTTCCGGTAGTAACCTTTGCGAGTATTCTTAAACTGTACCTCAACAATATCGTGTTTGGGTGAAGGGACAGGAAGCTTTTCAAGCCAGTTGAAAGAACTTAGCTTCATGCAGCCGTTGTTCTGGCAAATTGAATTCTCGGTACCTTCCTTGTCCGTTACTATTACCCCTCGAGAGCAAATGCTCTTTTCCATAGTTATCTCAGCTTTATCTTGTTGCAAAGATAGTAATTAAATTCCTTTTAAACTTTAACCCTTGATTTCGATTAGCTTTCAACAGTATTATTTTGAATCAACACGCATTGGAACGAAAAAACGTCGCTACTTCTGGTTGTTGATTAGCTTTATCACCTTCAGGGCAAAGTCAGTGAGCACAATTTTAGTGTTACCATTCCTTGATATATGCTCATGCGCACTATTAACCTCATGATACAATGCTAAAATGTTCCCTCCATTTACAAAGGGTGAGAATTTTTTGCAAAAGTCCGCCTCTTCACCAGCAACATAGACCAGATCCTCCAGGCCAAGGTTTAGCATGAAGCTTTCACGTATGAGTTTTAGCGAGTATTCAAAAAACTCTTTGAGCCTTTCCCTGTTGTAAGTTGCAATTTCCTCAACCCACTCCAATAGTTTAACTACATCCTTCTTATAGCAGTGTCGCATGAATACCCTGAAGTTTTCAAAGTTTGGATTTTCCTCGGTTGTGTTAACTAGCTGCTGAGCCATCTGGAAATTTCCATTAGCTGTCCTACAGATATCCTGTGCTATCCCGGGATTGAGCCCAAATCGATCAACCAGCGCTTTAGCTATCTCTTCCCTTGATACAGGTGGTACTTTAACGATTTGTGTTCTCGACTGGATTGTGCTTATTATCATACCAGGGTTTTCGCTAATGAGCAAGAAGAGGGTTTTATCGGGGGGTTCTTCAATAAGTTTCAGAAGCTTATTGGCCGTGCTATGATGCATTCGTTCTGGAAGCCAAATAATCATTGTTTTATACTCCGACTCGTAGCTCTTGTAGCTAAGCTTTCTGATGATGTTCGAACTTTCAGAAACGTTTATTATCCCTTGTTTTTTATCAAGTCCAATGCTGTTATACCATTGCGATTCAGTAATGTATGGGTTTTTTAAAATGTTTTCTCGCCATTGGTCAATAAACATATCGCACCCTTTAGGGCTGGAGTCCTTCTCTTTCCCTTCATCTTCTCCCTCCTTTTTTTTTGTCTCATTCACAGGGAATACAAAATGAAGGTCGGGATGTATCAACTTCTGGTATTTATGACACGATTTACAAACCCCGCAAGAGTCAGTTTCGCTTTTATTCTCACAATTAATATACTGCGAGTAAGCAATGGCAAGGGCTAATTTCCCTGTACCCTCAGGACCTGTGAACATCTGGGCATGTGCCACCCTGTTGTCGGTTACACTTTTTATCAGTTTTTTCTTTGTAGCCCCTTGTCCTACAATCTCTTTAAATAACATTGTAAAAGCTTTATAATTTTCGAAACAGCACCAAAGGTAATAAAAATCTGTACCCATATAATTGGTAATATTTCTTTTTATATATTTGTGAGTAGATAACAATCTAACACTATTACACCATGCTAAGTTTCGATTCATACAATTTTGCTGGGAAGAGAGCAATCGTTAGGGTTGACTTCAATGTTCCTCTCGATGAGAGCTTTCATATTACCGACGACACACGTATTACTGCTGCATTACCTACAATTAAGAAGATTTTAAGCGACGAAGGTTCAGTTATCCTAATGTCACATCTAGGGCGACCAAAAGGTGCTGAAGATAAGTATTCACTTAAGCACCTTATCCCTTTGCTCAATAAGTTGCTTAAAGTAAATGTGAAGTTTGCCCCCGATTGCATCGGCTCCGAAGCTGTTTTCTTGTCAAGCAGCCTCAAGCCAGGCGAGGTTCTCCTGCTCGAAAACCTCCGATTCTACAAGGAAGAGGAGAAAGGCGATGAGGGTTTTGCCCAAAAATTGGCAAGTTTTGCCGATGTGTATGTAAACGATGCTTTTGGAACAGCACACCGAGCTCATGCTTCTACTACAATCATTGCCAAGTTCTTTCCAAAAAACAAAATGTTTGGTTACTTGATTGAAAGTGAACTCAATGGCCTCGACAAGGTGCTTAACTACCCCGAAAAGCCATACACAGCCGTACTTGGTGGAGCCAAGGTGAGCACAAAAATTACAATCATTGAGAACCTGCTTAATAGGGTGGACAACCTAATTATTGGAGGCGGCATGATGTTTACTTTCATTAAAGCCCAAGGAGGTAAAGTCGGTGCTTCAATGGTTGAAGACGATAAGCTCGACCTTGCACTAAGCATTTTGAAAAAAGCTCAGGAAAAGGGAGTAAAAGTTTATCTACCAACTGATACAGTTATTGCTGATTCATTTAGCAATGATGCAAAAACACAGGTAGTTAAAGTAGATGAGATACCCGATGGTTGGCTCGGACTCGATATCTCCGAAGGTTCTATTTCGGAGTTTGCTAAGGTAATCGAACATTCTAAAACCATACTTTGGAATGGCCCAATGGGCGTGTTCGAAATGCCCAAGTTTGCAGAAGGAACAAAGAAAGTAGCGCTGTCAATTGCTTCTGCAACAGAGAAAGGAGCGTTTTCATTGGTTGGTGGTGGCGACTCTGTTGCTGCAATCAACTCATTAGGATTAGCCGAAGAGGTCAGCTACGTATCTACAGGCGGTGGTGCTCTCCTCGAGTACCTCGAAAATGGAGATCTGCCAGGAATAAAGGCTGTTAGAGAATAATTTTTGTGTGGGTGTCAAAAAAGTAATGCAATTGTCTTTCATATCATTGAACTTTTTCGACACCCACATTTCTTTTCAATAACATATCGATAACTTCGATTTTACATGGATAAATCCTTGGAAGATAGGATTTTTGAAGTCGATTCTCAAAACTTCAACACCCTTGCACTCGAAATATTTCGTTTCCAAGCCGCTAATGTTCAGGTATATAAAGACTACCTCTCCTGTCTAAAAGTGAACCCCGCTAATATCGATTCTGTTTCAAAAATCCCCTTTATTCCAATAGATTTCTTCAAAAGGCATAAGGTTATTGTAATTCAGAAAGAGGCAGAGCATGTATTTGAAAGTAGCGGGACAACAGGTTTTGAGACCAGCAAACATTTTGTTGCCTCATTGGACCTATATAGAAAATCCTTTTCCCTTGGTTTTGAACGGTTCTACGGCAATCCCAAAAACTACTGCTTCATCGCTCTTCTCCCTTCCTATATCGAGCGCCCTAACTCATCACTTGTGTATATGGCGCAAGGTTTAATGGCTCTTTCAGAAAATCCTATGAATGGTTTCTACCTAACAAGCAACGAGGAGTTTCTTGAGAAACTGCATAATCTGGACGAAAGCAACACTAATACCATTCTAATCGGTGTAACTTTTGCACTTATTGAACTTGCTGCCATTAAGAGGGTAACGTTTAGTAATACTGTTATAATGGAAACTGGTGGAATGAAGGGGCGAAGAAAAGAGATGATTCGTGACGAAGTCCATAACCTTCTGAAGAAATCATTTGGTGTAGATGCGATTCACTCAGAGTATGGTATGACCGAACTTCTTTCGCAGGCCTACTCAAAAGGAAATGGTATTTTTTTCTGCCCTCCTTGGATGAAGATTCTTGTTAGAGACCCCTACGATCCATTTTCACTCCTTGAGAATGGCAACACAGGTGCAATCAATGTCATTGACCTTGCCAACTTATACTCGTGTTCGTTTATTCAAACCGACGATCTGGGAGTAAAGCATTCCAATGGATCCTTTAAGGTTCTTGGAAGGTTGGATGGTTCGCAGGTGAGGGGATGTAACTTACTGGTTTCATAAAAAAACCACTGCCAGACACGTCTGGCAGTGGAAACCTTAAAGAACCATGAAAAAGCAAACAAACCTTACGGCTTTCTGCTCGTGCATTTACCCTAGCCACAGGTAAAGCTTCGTTTTGCACTTTAGTGCAAATATCTTAAAATAATGCATCGATACAAGAACCGTACAAAGATAATGAAAAAATGTTACGTTTTTTTACAATTCAATAAACGGATGAGTTTTTTTTATATTGCAAGTATTCTTTTTAAAAAACAGTTTGAAGGGTAGTTTGTTCAAAAAAGGCATTAAATTTCTTTTTTCCAAAGCACAACCTATTAAACAATTGTATATATTGCACCATATTTTAAGAATCGAATTGCTAACCCTAAAAATTAATAGCTATGAGAAAATTCTTACACATTCTTTTTGTTGCCTCAATAGTTCTACCCTTTACTGTGAGTGCTGGCGGAATTGTTACCAACACTAACCAGAGCGCATCATTCATTCGTATGCCTTCACTTGATGCCTTTATTGGTGTTGAAGGAGCCTACTACAACCCTGCTGGCCTTACACACTTAGAGAATGGTTTTTACCTCTCGTTGAGCAACCAGTTCGTTACACAGAATAGAACCATAGAAAGCACCTATCCAAACATGAATATCAGCAAGTTTGAAGGTAGCGTTAAGGCACCCCTTTTCCCAACTTTTTACGCTGTATATAAGCAGGATAAGGTGGCTTATTCTTTAGCCGTTAATCCTATTGGCGGTGGTGGAAGTGCTAACTTCGACAAGGGTTTACCCTCTTTCGAGCAGCAGGTTGCAATATTACCAGGCATGTTGACTCTTAATGGTATTCAAACCACGAAGTATAGCTCCAATAGCTCATTCGAGGGTCGCTCATTGAACTGGGGATTTCAGTTTAATGCAACCTATGCTATAAACGAGATGGTTTCTATTAGTTTAGGGTTCAGGTATATCACTGCAAAAAACTCATACCAAGGGTATTTGAAGGACATCATGATAAATCCAAACCAGCCTGCATTTGGTGCAAATTACAATGGGAATAACATGGTTTCAGCACCCGAGTTCTTTAAAGCAGCTTCCGATACTTTAGCAAAATGGGCTTACGGAGCTAACGCTTATGCTAACGGTTTGCAACAAGCAATTGATTTAGGCCTTGGAGGGCAATCATTAGAATTTCTTTTGAATATGGGGCAAATTACCCCAGAGCAGTATGCCCAAATGAATGGTTTAATTTATGCTGCAGGTTTTGATTATAATGGAATTGATATTCAAACTGCTCAGGCAATTCTCGCTGGTGCAGCACCTGTCTTCACGGCTAAATCGGTGTCCATGGCCGGTTACTCTGCACTAACAGCCGATAAGGAGCTCGATGCAACCCAGGAAGGGTTTGGCATTTCACCAATAATTGGCATAAACCTGAAACTTTCCGATGAGCTGAATATTGCCCTCAAGTACGAGCACAAGGCTGAGATAACCATGATTAACGCAACAAAAATCGATGATGTTGGCCTATACCCCAATGGAGGTAAAACCCCAAACGATATGCCTTCATTATTTGCCATTGGTGTGGGTTACAAACCTATGGAGAAGCTAAACGTTACAGCAGGTGTTCACATGTACTTTGATAAGAGTGCTAACTACGGAAAGAAGCTAAACGGAGAGTTTGTTGAAAACAAGGATGTTATTGATAAAAACTTTTTAGAAATTGGTCTTGGTGTTGAGTATTTGGTAACCGATGATATCCTTGTTAGCGCTGGCTACCTTCGTACTCAAACAGGTGTTAACGATAAGTATCACAGCGACCTAAGCCATAGCTTAAATACCAATTCTATTGGCCTTGGTGGAAAGTATAAGGTAAATGATAATATGGCGTTGAACTTTGGTTTTATGACCACAATGTATCAAGGGTACGAGAAAGAGTTTGTTGGCGTTACCCCGTTTCCAACTTTTAAGGAAACCTATAATCGCAAGGCGATGGTTATAGCACTTGGTCTTGACTATAAGTTTTAGACAAGTGATTGTCCTGTTCAAAAAGAAAAAAACCTCTCGATTTCTTGAGAGGTTTTTTCTTTTTGAAGTTGTTGTATATGAACAAATTACTTTTCGCCTTGTTTCACCTCAATGTAGTGAAAAGGAACATTTGCCATGTCGGAAAGCTCCTCGCCAGCTTCTTTCAGTTCGTCATCGTCCTCATCGAAATACCAGTAAATTTTAAGGGGGATATTGCTGATTTGCATCTCATGGAGAAGCATAACGATATCATATACGAACTTTGCCGAAGAGCTGTTGAAGTATATCAGTTTGAATTTGAACGAAATAGGGTCTAGTTTCGTATCTTTTTCAAGTTTTTTTAATAGAAAATCTTTATATTCAACAATCCAATCCAAGAGTTGATCGTAGAAATCCCTTGCATTTTCGGGGCGTGAATATCCACATATCTCTAATAGTCTCTTATCTGGATCGAAATATACCCTGGGTGTAACTGCTGTACCTTCAATACTAATCGTTTTCATCCGAAAATAATTATTAAGTTAAACGTTATCAGCATATTGAAAAACAGA
>CAYZSD010000163.1:0-6266 GCA_964481075.1 uncultured Rikenellaceae bacterium
ACTTAAAATCCTGTGGCCATTGCGGCCGTGCCGGTTCGATTCCGGCTCCGGGTACTAGAACCAAAAGCCTAACGTTAGTTGGGCTATTTTTTTATGTACTACGTTTATGTCATATCCGATAATGGTGTCCTTTTTCGATTTCCAAATAAACAATAATAAAAAAAAGTTATAGATTCAACTGAAAGCTGTAAATTTGCTACTTCAAATACTTCTATAACATGGCTGAAAAAAACTTTGATATAAAGAGACTTTTTAAACGTATCTTCTCATATCCACCCATTAAAACACCTCTTTTAGCTTTTGCAATAGTTTTTTCTATCGGGATTGTCTTACTTCTTTTCTTGCACATTTTCACAAGACATGGGCAAGGTTTTCCTGTACCTGATTTTACAGGCATGTCGAGTAAGCAAGTTGTTGCAATAGCTAATAAGAAAAAGTTACGTTTTGAAATCTCCGATTCGGTTTACATCAGAGATAAAGAGCCAGGATCGGTGATATTTCAAACACCCCTTCCAGGGGTATATGTGAAGCCTAACCGAAGAGTTTTCTTAACCATCAACGCCATTAATCCTCAAATGGTTGAAATGCCAAATGTGGTTGGTGTAACGCTGCGTCAGGCTAAATCGATTCTCGACCTAAAGGGTTTTGTAATCGGAACCCTTTCGTTTAAGCAGGACATTGCGATAAATAATATCCTTGAACAGCTTTACCAAGGGATGGAGGTTGAGCCAGGTGAATTGCTTCCTAAAGGATCAACCATTAACCTTGTCTTAGGTAAGGGATTATACAATGAAAAAACCGTCCTTCCCAGACTTATTGGCTTAACATTATCGGATGCATGCAATCTTTTGCTTGAAGCTTCGTTAAATATTGGAAAGGTTGCATACGATGCTACTGTTATTGACCGGATAGATTCACTTACAGCCAAGGTTTATAGCCAGTATCCAAATCCAACAGGAGAATCTTCAGTAAACTTTGGGACAAAGGTGAATCTGTGGTTAACCCTCAATGAATCGAGGATTCCTGTTGAGGTAATTCCGGAGGTAGTAAGAAAGCAACCAGAAATTAAACAGATTGAACCAGAAGAAGAAATACTAGAATGATAAAACTCCTTCTCACTTTATTGTTGCTATTTGCTCATCCCTTTATTTCTTATGTTTTAGCACAGGATTCCCGAGAGGTTCTTGTTGAAAAGGTTTGTTATCCAGCTTTGGAGAAAGAAGCGGTTATCCTAAAAAGCACGTCAACAATCGAACTACCTTTTTTTGATGATTTTTCGAAAAACTCATCTACTCCTAATCCAAATCTTTGGGAGGGCAAGCATGTTTTCACTAACATGAGCTACGCGATAAACCCTCCAACAATTGGTGTTGCCACCTTCGATGCAATTGGTATGAATGGGAAGTTGCATCAAAATGCTTCAAATTTTCCATTCTCATCCGATACACTTTCCTCCCAATTAATTAACATAAACTATCCAAACGACACAACCATCTACCTAAGTTTCTGGTATCAGCCGCAGGGTCTTGGAAATCAGCCACAAACACAGGATTCCCTGGTTCTTGAATATTATGATGTTAATGCTGATGTTTGGATTGGAGCATGGGCTGTTTCGGTTAACTTTTCAAGCAAAACTCTAAGGGAAAAGAATAAACTTGCTGGAACCACGAAAACCCTTGAAGCCGACAACATCCATCGCACCTTTTTTCGAGTCCATCTACCAATAAAAGATGGACGTTTTCTAAACTCTTCGTTTCGTTTCAGATTCCGTAACTATGCCTCTTTGATGGAGAATGCACAGGTGCCAAGTATTAGAGGGAATTGCGATCACTGGCATGTTGATCTTGTTTACCTTAACAGAAACAGAAACTATTCCGAAACATCATTGAATGATATTGCTATCTTCAAACCCATCGGGTCCATTTTGGCAAACTACGAAAACATTCCATGGTCCCATTTTAATAGCCAAGCCCAAAGCACTGAGTTAACAAACCCGTTGGTATTCCCAGTTAGCTATCGCAACCTTGGCCCAAGCACCTGGAATATAACAAGGATGTTTCAGGTAAAGAACCACTCAACAAACCAAACGACAACACTAACAGGTGCTGCTGATAACATTTTTGCATACCAGGATATTACCTTCAACCGTAACTACATCTATAATTTTCAGTCAGCCTGGGCCGATTCGGCAGTTTTTACCTTTACAAGTTACATAGAAACCGATGTAAATCCTGACACTTACCCTTTCCGATGGAACGATACAATCAGGCACGTTCAACGTTTTCACAACTTCTACGCATACGACGATGGAACGGCAGAAATGGGATATGGGCTATACGGTGAAGGAAGTCAAAACGGACAGGTTGCAGTAAGATTTCATTCCTACCAATCTGACTCGTTGGTTGGTATTTACATGTACTTTAACCGCACATTGAATGATGCGAACCAGAAATTTTTCAAACTTGCCGTTTGGGAGGACAACAATGGAAAACCCGGAAATCTGTTATACGAACAAATTGGTGCAAGGCCAATTTTTACCGATAGCCTGAATAGTTTTACTCTATACAAGTTTAGCGAAAAAGTTTGGATTGAGGCAGGTTCATTCTTTGTGGGTTGGATAAAAACTACAACCGACATGCTGAACGTTGGCTTCGACATGAATAAAGTAAACAACGACAAGGTATTCTTTAACCTTAGTGGTGTTTGGCAAAGCAGCCAGTTTGAGGGTAGTGTTATGATTCGGCCCGTTTTTGGCGAGCTCACCCAGTACCCAACATCAGTTCATTTATCAAAAAATAAAGAGTTCAACATTTATCCTAACCCTGCGACTAATAGCTTGTACTTGGATTTTTCGTCGCAGAATGAACCAACTAGTTTGAAGGTTTTCAATGTATTGGGCCAAATGGTTTTGTGTCAACAGATAGAAAGTAGCGTGATTGACATTAGCAGAATACCACAAGGTACATATATTGTATCCTTGTTTTCAGGAAACAGGAAAGTTGGAAATCGTAAGCTGGTAATTGCTCGATGACAGAATACTCGCATCTTCACCAAAATGATGAGGAGTTTGACCTTGAAACAGGGGAAGATCAGGAGCTATATGAACACTTCCGTTTTGTTGTTGATAAGGGTCAAAGTCCAATAAGGATTGACAAATTCCTTACCAGTAAAATTCAGAATGTCAGTCGAAATCGCATTCAATCTGCCTCCGATGCTGGAAACATTCTTGTTAATGGTATTTCTGCAAAATCGTCGTATAAGGTTAAGCCACTCGATAGCATATCAATTGTGATGGCCTATCCGCCAAGGATAGTTGAAATTCTACCTGAACCAATTCCGTTAAATATTCTTTATGAAGATGAGTCGGTGATAGTTCTAAATAAGCCCGCTGGAATGGTTGTTCACCCTGGGCATGGGAACTTTTCAGGTACTCTAGTAAATGCCTTGATGTATCATCTCAGGGATTTACCTCTTTTTAGAACTGGCGAGCAGAGGCCAGGGCTGGTTCATCGAATCGACAGGAATACTTCTGGATTGCTTGTGATAGCAAAAACGGAGCTTGCTATGAACCATATTGCCCGCCAATTCTTTAACCGAACAACCTCAAGGCAATATCTTGCGCTTGTTTGGGGCGATATGAAAGAAGATACTGGTACCATTACTGGTCATATAGGTAGAAGCGTGAGGGACAGGAAGAAGATGCAGGTTTTTCCGCAGGGAGATCAAGGCAAGCATGCCATTACTCATTGGAAGGTTATAGAACGATTGGGTTACGTAACGCTGGTGGAATGCAAACTCGAGACCGGTAGGACACACCAAATCCGAGCTCATTTTGAATACATTAGACACCCATTGTTTAACGATGAAACCTATGGGGGGGATTCAATAATCAAGGGGACAACCTTTTCTAAGTATAAACAATTCATACAGAACTGTTTTTCAATTTGTCCACGCCATGCCCTTCATGCCAAATCGCTGGGTTTTGTTCATCCAACAACAAAAAAGGATATGCACTTCGACTCAGAACTTCCCAGCGACATGAAAGAACTTATTGAAAAGTGGCGTATTTATACCTCATCGAGACCTAATGAGTTGGAGTATTAGCTATCTTCGAAGCCAAAATCAATAGTATTTATGACACACAAGTTAAATATTGCCATCATGGCAGGTGGAAATTCCTCGGAGGAGGAGGTTTCTCTAAAGGGTGCAAGGCAAGTAGCCCGTTGGCTTGATTCTGAGAAGTTTAGCGTACATACCATTATTGTAAAGGGTACATCCTGGATACTAAAGCATCCCGAAAGGGGAGATATTCCTGTTTCATGGGATACTTTTTCTGCTTCGATTGATGGAAAAAACATTCAATTCGACTGTGCTTTAATTGTAATTCATGGAAAACCTGGTGAAACGGGTCATCTCCAGGCTTACTTCGATATGAGAGGGATTCCTTATACAACAGGTGGTGTAATGAATTCTTCCCTTACCTTTGATAAGGAAACCTGTAAGCATGTCATAAAGGATCTTAACATAAGTATAGCTCGGTTTGTTAGGATTGAACAAGGACAACATGTTGATTGTCAGCAAATAGTTAAACATTTAGGCTTGCCCCTTTTTGTGAAACCAAACGAGAGTGGTAGTAGCTTTGGAGTTACCAAGGTAAAGAGCATCGAAGAACTACCAAAGGCCATTGAGTATGCTTTTAGCGAGGATGCTGTTGCCCTTGTGGAAGAGTTCCTTCCGGGTGTTGAACTTACCTGCGGACTTGTTAAGACAAGGAGTAAAACCATTATTTTCCCTGTTACCGAGATTGTTCCCAAAACGGAGTTTTTCGACTACGAGGCAAAATACAATAATAAATCGGAGGAGATAACCCCGGCACGTATTCCCGAAGACCTCGCCGACTATATTCAAAATATTTCCTCGGAAATATATGACAGGCTTAAATGCCGAGGCATAGTGCGAATAGACTACATTTTTGGCAATAAGAAACTATACTTCCTTGAGGTGAATACAGTTCCAGGAATGAGTGAAGCCAGCCTTGTTCCCCAGCAAGTAGCAGCAATGGGCTTAACAATGACGGAAATATTTTCAATGGTAATATCTGATGCTATTTCTAATAGACGAAATGAAGCTGTCTAAATAGTCTTTATTATCTGATTTTCAAACTTATCCCTTCGCATTAGACTTGTTAGACAGCTTCATTTCGTCTGCTGGATTACCTAGTATGTGTTTGGGACATGATACTGGGGCCCTGTCTCAGGAATTTTCCAAACATTCACCTCAATGGGGTCTCCAGTTGGTGCACCAACAACACTATTGCCATCGCTAACAGCCGTTATTTCATAGGAATATAGGGTAAGTGGGTTTGGTCCAACCCATACTGGTGGATCTGGAACAGTGAATATATAGGTGTATGGACCTAGTCCAACAAGATCTTCAACAGGAGCCACCTGGTTTAGCCAACTTTGCCCCTGATTATTTCCCAGTGAGAAAGTGAACGGTGGTGTTCCGCTAAAGGTTATCTCGAGGGTAACAGGTTGTCCTTCGCAAATTGTAGCATTAGAAACCAGAGCTGTAAGTTCGGCAGATACACCAACACATAAAGCAATCTCAACCTCTCCGTCCATCCATTCGGTGCAGGATGGTCGAGCATTATTGTAGGCTCTAATGGAGTAAAAACCAACCTCATCGAGACCTGTAAATTCTATAGGATTACCTGTTGAACCAGCCTTTGTTCCTACAAGGGTTGATGAATTCAAGTAGAGCTGATAGGTAAACCCTGTCTGGGAGTTATCCAAACCCACACTACCTGTACCAGCCCCACAGATCTCGCCTCCTCCGGTAACCGTATAAACCTCTGGTAAAGCAAAAACTGTAATGGTTACAGGGCTACCAGAAATTACACCAATATTACTTGGGTTATTCTTCTCGCGAACCCCTTTTAGTGTATATGTTGTATTAACAGCAGGGGTAAAAGTACCAAGTGTAAAGGGTGATGCATCTACGGTAATCCATTCCGAATCGGGACCACCATCACTATAGGTAATTTCCCATGGGCTATTGCCAGTTAAGGCAACCTCAAGAGTAACGGATGTTCCAGCACAAATACTTTGGCTAGTGGTAGTGAACCAAGCTGTTGGTATTGTAACTGGCACGGTTGATGCAAGGGTAAATATCTGATTTGTTCCATTGAAAGTGATAGCTGATCCACTAGTAATGGTAGTATTTGTTAAGTTAGTTGGTGTTGCAGGTATTACAGGTACGCCACC
>CAYZSD010000163.1:6366-7543 GCA_964481075.1 uncultured Rikenellaceae bacterium
GTGTAACTCCCTGCTCCGCCAAACTCCATTGTTCCACCTGTTCCACAGGCAAGAAAGTCGGAGTAGTCGCCCGGGTAGAGTTTCTCATTTACCATAGCAAGTGTACCAGAGCCAGAAACAAATCCGAGGTTATGGCCAATATTCGTACCAACCTCTAGTCTGCCAGTGATAATTGTTTTGTATGAACGAATTCTAAACCTATCCATGGTGATGGTGTGTCCTGAAAGGATACGTACAATATGGCCCTGAGGTCCATCATCGGGCACTATACCTCCTCCTTCTCGTGTCCAGTTGTTAGGGTTGCTCCATTCACCTGATTGTTTTGAAACGAAAACTGGCACATTATCTGGGATACAGGCATTGGTGCCAGCGGTGTAGTCGCCACCAATGTCGCTAACTCCCTCAAAGGAGAACTCAATCCTGTCTTCTTGAGCAATCTCATCCTGTATCGGGGTTTGCCCTGTTGCTTGAGCAGTTTTGGACCACGAATCGCCAACCAGTCGGGCACGATAGTAGTCGGTAACCGTTCCCACCACATCCCCTGGGTCGAAGTGGAAGTTGATAATCCCTTCGAAACCACTTAATCCGCTACTTGTAACATTCCAGTAGTATTGAAGCACATTGCCACAATCAGCCGTCATGTGAGCCTGATCAACAGGGTGAATAGAGAATGTACCTACATTACCATTTTCGGAAATATTGAAGTCAACTGGGGTGTACTTGGCTGAAAGACCACTTACCACCCCCATGGGAAGTGTAAACGACTGGCCGCCTGTACGTAAGGTTTTCTGGATTCCAAGATCACCGAAACCACCGTTCAGAACAATCATGTTTCCTGTTCCATACCCATCAAGAATGTTTGCACTCTGTCCAAGCGACAACCTAAACGCCTGAATATTAAACCTTCCGTTAGTTAGGGTAAGGTTTTGGTTTAGGGTAATACTATTGAGAAGCCTTACCTCTTGAGCTGACTTGTTTATTTGGATATTTCCAAACTGACCAGTACCATCGATGGTTTGTAGGGCTGCACCACTGAAAAGGATTTTTCCACTTCCCGATGAAATATGTGCTGCGGTATTGACTACATTACCCTTTACGGTTATGGTGTTGCCTCCATCAATTAGCTGACCGCTACTTATGGTTAGAGAGCCATCAACCTCAATATTTGAACTGGATT
>CAYZSD010000164.1:0-7533 GCA_964481075.1 uncultured Rikenellaceae bacterium
CGAAAAAAAGCAGCCTAGCACTAAGTTGTGCTAGGCTGCTTTACAACAAAAAATATGCAAACTCTTCTATCTTTTAACTACTTTTCTAACAATCTTTTCGCCATTAGTAGCTTTTAGAACTATCAGATAAATTCCACTAGATAGATTCTTTGTATTAATAACTTCGGTTTCGTTTCCAGAAAGCGATACATCAAGAATCTTTTGACCGATAAGATTTGTTATTGTTATCGATTTAATACCCTTAAGGTTCTTAATCGTTATTTGATCCTCGAAAGGATTTGGGTATATTGATATCAGGTTCAGTGAGTTAATCTGAGCACTTACTAGAGTTAAAGCAACTTGTTCGGTTACATTTTGGTCAACAACCACAATCTGTCCTGTTTTTGGGTGGTAGTCATTATGGGTTACATAGTAATCGTATGTACCAGCTTCAATATTCTCAAAAACAGCAATACCTTGATTGTTGGTTTGAATAATACTTCCTGAAAGGTTTACAGATGCATTCTCGATTGCCCCATTACTATCAAACACCGAGAAAGTAACAGAAAATGTTGGTATAACCACTTCGAAATTAGCGGTTAAGGAGACATTAACTGCTGGCATTGTATATGTAAAGTTAGCATTTGTGCTAACTACATTTTGATTAGCATCCTTCCAATCAACAAAAGCATACCCATCGTTTGCTGTTGCGGTGATACTGACTGATGTTCCTTCCTCAAACTCACCTGCTCCTGTAACTACTCCTGCTCCAATTGGATTAATATTCAAAGTTAGAGTGAATTTTGGAGGTGGTATTTGCTCAAAGTTTGCAATTAAGGTAACATCACTAGAAGGCATGGTGTATGTGAAACTTGGTGTAGTGCTAACAACTGTTCCAGCAGTTGTAGTCCAATTGGTGAAAGTGTAACCATTGTTCGTAGTAGCTGTAATCTGAACCTGTTCTCCCTCTTCATATTGACCTTGGCCTGTTACTAAACCAGCTCCAACTGGATTAACTTCAAGGGTTAACAAATAAGTGGGAGGAGGAACGGCTTCAAAGTTAGCAATAAGTGTTACCTCCTGAGCTGGCATGGTATAGTTGAAATTTGGGTTAGTTTCAACTTCAACCCCATCCTTCGTCCAGTTAAGGAAAGTAAATCCTTCATTGGGAGTAGCAGTAATGCTAACAGTTTCACCTTCCAGGTATTCGCCTGCTCCTGATACAACTCCTGAATTTTCAGGATTAACAAGTAGGGTAAGCTGGTAAGTTGGTGGGAAACCTTCCTCAAAGATAGCCGTTAGGTTTACATTATTTGCTGGCATAGCAAATGTGTATGAAGTGTTAGAACTTACAACTTCTTCTTCATCGTTAATCCAGTTTACAAACAAGTACCCAGTATTTGGCGAAGCAACTACAGTTACCGATTCACCTTCAGTATATAATCCCTCTCCTGTAACTGTTCCACCTTCAACGGGATTTGCGAAAAGAGACAATACGTATTTTGGTGCATATTCTGCCCAAATATCGTTAACCACCATAGGTCCTTCAACGTCCACTAACCTGTTAGGAGTACCTACCCATTCACCTCCATCCCAACCTTCACCTCTGAAATACTTATACTCATGGATTCCTGGATCGAGGCGGGTTGTTGCAGTATAAATAATCCTCTGTTGAACCTCTGCGGTAACTGAAAACGCGTCGAGCATAAGAATAAATGCATCGTATGATACATACTGAATACCAACGTGAATAGTTTGTCCAGCGTAAGCTGCTAAGCTAAATGTGTATTCTGTCCAATCGACAGGCACCTCTATGTAATTACCAGCAGATATTTGGGTGAAATCGGCAGGTTGAGTACCAGTGGTTGAAACGTGTACTTTTATTCTTTCTAAACCATATTGTGAAGTTATTGATTTTGCCCAGAAGCTAAGTTGGCTTGTTTCATTTACAGATATTTGGGGTGAAATCAACCATTTATTGTCGTTTGTTGAAACATACTGTACAGCAATAACATATTTATCTCCATCAACAGGGGGATGGTTACCTACAATTGATGGTGTAGTTTGACTTGGGTTGAAAGCCATGTAAGCAAATGCTGTACCTTCTCCAGGAAAATCGAAGCTATTTGAACTGTATGTGTTACCTGTGGTTACCTGAATTGTAGTCCAAGGTGTTAGATCGGTAGTGAAGTCATCGAACCCTTCGAAGCTCTCGAAGAAATTGTAAGGAGGAACATCGTCCTTTTGCTTCCGTGTTAGAGTTAAGGGAATTGACCCTTCTGTACCTGGCTCTGCCCATCCAGAAAAACTTCCGGTTAAAAAGAAAACGTCGTTTTCTATATCAAGGTCTTCGATGTCAGTAACATCAACGTTGAAAGTTACTGTTACTTTTCCATCATCTTCATATAGAGAAACGTTTATATCTATATCTTCTCCAATAAGAGCAAACTGTCCTGATGCTGGTTCATATCCATCCTTCTCAACGGTATAGGTATATTGTGCCTCCCAATTTTCGAAAATGGCCTGCCCATTTGCATCGGTATAAATAATTACAGTCTGAACATCATCTACATAAGCTTGTAGATTCCAGTTGTACACAAGTGCTGGGTTGAGTGCGCTTAACTGCGTCCAAGCTCCCTGCCAAAAAATCATATTACCCTTTCCTGAAACAGCGGGTCCTGCATCGCAACCTGCTGGATGACCACCCTGAGTATTAATGTTAACTCCAAACCATAATTCTTGGGTTACATCGATGTAGTAGGGCTCATTGAGTTCAATTATGTTCCATTGTTGAATTACAACATCAGTTACTAATTGAGAATATACTTCTTCTGCTTCTGATCCTGTCCATATTTTTAGAGTATATTCACAGTTCTCATAGTTTGGATAGAAACTAATTTTCGTAATAATTTTTCCTTCATACTCAGCAATATCTGCTGGTTCCCAACGGCTAGCTATATCAAAATTAGCAACGTTATTTGTTCCAATTGCAGAATAATTTGTTCCATTATCCCAATGAATCCAAATTCCATCTTTTGCAGATGGGTTGTCGAAGGTTGATGGTTTGTTTGCAATTTCTCCTTGCTCTACTGCTCCTAAAACAACACTTTGTTTCTTATTACAATTTGAAGTAGAATTCTTATTTTCTCTTTCAATAATCAAGTTTGGTGTTGCAATTTTTCTGCCAGTTGGAGATACTGTAATCATTGCATTCTCCAAAAGATTTCCATCGTAATCGGTTACAGTAAAAGTAGCAGTATTAATACCTTTGATATAAATGTAATCGGCTTTAGTTGCAGTATGTTCGGCATTAACTGTTAGGCTAATAGTTTTGCTGCCTGGTGTAGTATAGTAAACCGTGTGAGGGCCTTGACCTGTTGCTGTAGCTGGAACAGCACCTTCACCAAAATTCCAACTCCAAGAATTAATATCACCTCCTGTACTTAAATCGGTAAAAATAATTTCCTCGTTTAGTTTAGCAACAAGTTTGTTTGCGTAGAAATTTGGGTTAATTCCAAGGTATGGGTCAAATCCATTGAGGGTTTCAACTCCCGTTCCTGCAGGGTCAAGCCAAGGTTGAAGTCTTGAAGAATTAGCAGTTCCGTTTGACGTCCAGTGATAGCTGAATTTACCGTAATAATCGGGCCAGTTTGGGTTACTACAATACGATGATCCTCCCGAAAGTGTTCCAACAACCAATCCGGCATTATTAAAAAGAGGTGAACCTGATGAACCGCCTTCTGTAACTCCATGACTTGTTGTAGTAGCAGTCCACTGCACCTGCCAAGCAGAATTCGATGCCATTTGGCTTCCGCCAATATTTGGGCTTGATGAAACGAGGGTTCCAGTAAATGTTGAAATCTTCTTAGCATCACCGCTTGGATGATGAATTCCAACTCCACCTGTAGCGGCTTGTGTTACTCTACTCCATCCGTTGTAAAAAGGATTCCATGCTTGAGGGGGAGTTGTATTTAGCTGTACTAGCTGGAAATCGGATCCACCAGCAATAGGTCCTTTAGCTCTTAAAACACAACCGGTAGCCAAGTTGTTAGGAGGTGTCCCAGTATTTGGACAACCAGGGCGCTCATAGTTAAAAGCGAACTGCCAAACATTCCTGTCGGCTGCAGAAGCGTTACCTCCACAATGCTCAGCTGTAAGAAAATATGGTGTTCCATCCTGATTGGTGTTATTAATAAGGGTGCCTGAACACAAACCCCAAACGGTTCCCTCTCTTAGTAATATTCGCGCAACACCACGTTTTTGAGCTTGCCAATTTGCTCCTTCGGGGCAATTAATATTTACCTGGCACCATTCGGAATCGCCTAAATCTTTTGTTGAGTTTAGCGAGTTTATTCCATTGTAAATTACAACTAAATCAGTTATTACAAAATTTCCTACTAATAAACTATTCTCAAGGTTACTTTTTTCTGTATATTCAATAATTAATGATTCTGTCTCTATTGGGGGTGTAGAAATATAACCCGATACAATTTCTTCCGCAGTAATTGAATATACAAAAGATGGGTCAAACTCAGAATAAACAAAAAGAATTGAATTGGGTGCTAAGATTGCATTTTCGAAAACCAAGCCCAATGCTGGTGCACCTGGGGAAGTTGCACGAAGCATCCACGACCGTTCTCCGTTGGGCCAATTTACAATAACTCCATTGGATTGTGGAACAACCTCTGTTTTTAAAGAAAACCCTGCCCACAGAGGTGATCCCTGTTTGCTATTAACTGCTTCATCGATGTGATGCTTTCCATGAGATAAAAAATGGGTTTCGAGCGTTTCGTAATTAAACTCATGAGTCAAGCTAGGTGGTATATTCTGGTTATTTCCAGTTGCTTTAATTCCTACTGAAAAAAACCAAATTGTTACCATGAAAGCAATCAATTTAAATGTAAACTTCTTCATAACAATAAGATTTAGTTAATACTTAAAGGATATTTTGGTAAAGGTAATTGAAATTACTAATTTCTAATAATTCTTCTTACTATTTTCTCTCCAGCTATGGTTTCTATACTGATAAAGTAGAGGCCACTTGAAAAGGTTTGGAATTGAAAAGTCTTTTCGTTTGTAGGTTCAAAATCTTGAAAGGAGATTAATTGACCCAATATATCATGTACTCGAATCCTTTTATACTTTTTTGATGAATGGACAGTAACAATGCAACTAAAAGGGTTTGGATACAGAGAAAGAGTTAAATCTGATTCGACTGAAGAACTGGAGCCAAAAAGAAACTCGGCTTTTACTATTTTATTTGAATTAAGTGCGATGCTTGTAGGGTTTTGGTTTCCTAAAAGATCTTGCTCCCATCTTGAAAAATACCAGTCATCATCAGCGATAGCTTCTAATGTTAGAATAGCACCCTGGTTCCTTGTAATTTGAGAAGTATAATCCTGTCCGTTTACTTTAACTATCCCATTACCTTCTATTTGAATGGTAAGTGAAAACTGTTCGGGGTCATCAAGCCCACTTATTTTTACATTATCAATATTAAAGTTTGCTCCATCAGTTCCCTGATAAACGAATGCTAATTGTAAGTTACTGGTTCCATTATAAACGTTTAAATCAACCTCAGTATAAAGCCATAGGTAAGTGTTTTCGCCAATAAAACCTGGGTGATCGACTTCTGACCAAATCTGAGTCCATGGTTCAATGTTGCTTTGGCGGGCCATGACTTTTAAATCGCAATTATCATTTTCAATTGACCAGTATGGACTACCATTAAACCAGAAAGATAAGATAGGATTACCAACTGAGGAAATATCAATAAAAGGTGTTATCAACCATTCATTCTGAGCAGCAGTTTGATGCCATTGCACGAATGCAAACTTACTTCCGTCTATAGGGGCAATTTGTGCCGGTGGGCTTCCAATGCTATAACCTGATGTGACTTGCCAACTATTTGTGGAATTTGCTTCTCTTACCCATCCCTGTGGGGGAAACTCTGTTGTTTCAAAGCTTTCAACTAATAAATTTGTTGAGTTTTCGTAGGGTGAATAACCTTGGAGTGTAGTTACTCCAGTACCTGTTGGGTCAAGCCAGGGCTTTAGCTGATTTTCGTAATTTGTTCCATTTGATTCCCAGTGATAGCTAAATTTCCCGTAATAATCGGGTTGTGAGGTGCTATTACATGATGCAGCACCCCCAGAAAGTGTTCCTATTATCAGACCTGAACCATTAAAAATCGGTGATCCCGAAGACCCTCCCTCTGTTACACCATGCCCATTATCTGTTTGTGCCCAAGTTAATCGCCATGCTGAGTTAGTTGCCATTGGACTACCACCAATGTTAGGTGTTGAAGAGGTTGGAGTGGTTGTAAAAGTGGATATTTTTTTTGCATCTCCGCTTGGGTGGTGTATCCCTACACCTCCAGCAGAAGCAGTTTCGCTTCTGTCCCATCCATTGTAATATGGATTCCACTCTTGAGGAGGGCGGCTATTTAGTTGCAATAGAAGAAAATCGGAACCTCCATTTAATGGTCCTTTAGCCTTCAGTATGCATCCAGTTATTAAATGATTAGGAGGAGTAGTATTGTTCTCACAATTTTGTCTTTCGAAATTAAAATAGAATTGCCAAACATTTCTATCAGTATCAGTTGCATTACCTCCACAATGTTCGGCAGTTAAAAAGTATGGAGTTCCGTCATAATTTGTGTTATTTACTAGAGATCCACTACACCAATACCAGCTATTTCCTCTTTTAAAAAGGATTCGTGCTACTCCTCTTTTATGAATCTGCCAGTTATCTCCCTCAGGTGAACAATTAATATTAACCTGACAATTGCCAGAATCTCCTAAATCTTTTGTCTCATTAATATTCTCTATTCCATTATATATGAATAGTATATCTGAAATAGTAAAGCTACCTGACAGCCTCGGTATGTTTTCTTGAATCTCTTCGGAATATGCAATAATAACTGTTTCTCCTGGTAATGGGGGAGTCGATAAGAAGCCTCCAACGATATCTTTTCCCAAAATAGTATAATATTTCGAAGGGTAATTAGGAGAATATACTGTAAATCTTGCATTATCACTAACTTTTATATCTTGAAACACAATGCCAATTGCTGGTGCGTTCTGCGAATGAATTTTTAAAAGCCAAACTTTTTGGTTGTCTTCACTGTATATTATTGTTCCGTTATTTATTGTTGAAATATCTGTTTCAATTGAATGTCCTGCCCAAAGTGGAAATATTTTATCTTTATTATTTTCATTTACAGGTAAATCTAGATTAGAACCTAATGTAATTGTTTCAATATTTTCCAACAAGTTTGAATTTATCACCTTTGCTGGTAATAAATTACTAATAGATTGGGTAAATGCAAATAAATGCATTGAAAAGAATAAAAAGAGATATAAAACACTACTGAATATTTTTTTCATAGTAAAAACGATTGATTTATAATGTGTGCAAAATAATAATAAAGAAAATAATATTTAAACATTCTAAGTATTTTATTCGAATTAATTCCAACTGTTATTATATAACAAATAATAAAAAAAGCCCCAGTTTCCTGGGGCTTTAATATAAGTGCAATATTTAGATTTA
>CAYZSD010000165.1:0-7499 GCA_964481075.1 uncultured Rikenellaceae bacterium
GCCAGGTGCAGGCGATATAGTTTATATCACCAATAGTGGTTTAAATAATAGCAATCATTTTATAACCGTTAATTCCGATTTGGGTGCCGCAGAATTGATTTTCTCCTATTCTGGGTCGGGATGGCCTGCTCGTTTACTGCTAGATCCTGGAGTTACAGCAACATTCGATGAAGTTCATGGTGTGGGCGGTGAGATAGGTTTTACATTTAACGATGAAACAGATATGCCTCAACTACTGGGAGATATTGCAGATTTCTCATCAAATACTTCAAATACTATTCTTTTCATACCTCTCACCGATAGCCCTACTTCAGTAGTCCTTCCAAGCAATCTAATCTCATTCCCATCGGTTAGAATACAAGGGCCAGGTGGACTAGGAAACACTTCACAAAGAATAGTTTCATTCCCTGTTGACATTACAATTCTCGGAGATCTTCGAGTTGATAATAATTCCACGCTAAGAATTTATGATCAGGACTATGGAAATATTTCTGTATCAGGAAATCTTTATATTGGGCCAGAAGGACGTGGTGGCAAGTTAGAGTTTCCTACGGAAGGTATAACTAAAACGGTAACAGTGTTCGGAGATATTTTTGTGGGAGGTAATGCTGATAATAATGGGGAAGACAGCGAAATCCTTATCCTTAACACTACTCCAACAAATGCACTTCACGAATTACAGATACATGGCAATATTTCGCTTTCAAGGAATGGAAAGATTAATCTGTTCACCGATAATTCTGGAGGAAATAACGTACTTCTAAGTGTAAGGAACGCACAGGACAATACCCTTTCTAGGAGCGAGTCTATTGGTGCTCAGGATGTTAATCTATATAGGGTGGTGCTTAACAAGGGAGTTTCCCAGGCTAATTCGTTCTCCTTCGATGCCCCCTTCACCCTTAATGCACCAGTCGATATCGCCACTAAATCGCTTGTTCTTCAGAATGGTACTGCTATTCTTAACTACTCATCAATAGATATTGAGTTGACCGCAGGTGGTGGTGCATTCCAGATTCCAACAACTACCGGTCTAATTATCAAACAGGGAAGGGTATTTATTGATGCTCAAGCCAGTATTATCCTGATGGGAAAACTTAGGGTTGAGAACATTGGAGAAGTTAGAATGGGGCAAGGTAATAATGACAACACCCGGATTATTCAGTACCAAGGCACTGTTGCAGAGCTTGAGATTGCCGACAACGGTGTGGTAGAGGTAAACTCTCAGATTCGTCGTCCAACTAGCACTTTGGCAGGCGCTCTAAGGTTTAGACAAACCGGTGGAGAATTAATCATTCATGGACGAGATCCAAATCAAGGGCGAGCCAAACTTGAGGTAACGAATACTGGAAGTGAATTCACCATGACCGGGGGAACTATTACAATTCGCCGGGGAGCTGGAACAACGTTTGGAGATCTTTATCTACGCCCTGCAAGCAGCAATGTAACAGGAGGGGAGATTATTTTCTCTCAAGGTACTTCAGTTAATTCTAACCAAACCTACCGACTTGATGCGAACATTTCACTAGCAAATCTTACCATTGCTGGATGGCCAGCCAATAATAGAAGAGCAACGGTAATCCTTATGAACAATCCACTTGAGGTGAACAGTCTTTTCAAGTTTGGCAATGCTTTGGTTACTTTAAATACTAATGACCAGGATGTTACCCTAAGAGGAAATCTGGAATTCAACGGTATTTGGCTGTATGGTACAACCGACTCAGTTATGTTCAAGGGGAATGTCCAAACCATTTCCGGGTCACCAACATTCAACCACATGAGGGTTAACCCAACAACCTCCCTCAGCCTTCTTGGCTCATCAGGCATTACTGTGGAAGGAACTCTTCATCTGCTTTCAGGTCAACTTATCGATGGGGAGAATGCAATAGTTGTTAAGAAGGATTTAATCAATGATGCTACACACGTGTCAACTAATCCTTCTATAACAACATCAGGGATAAAGCTTAAAGGTGCTACAAACCAGAAAATCTCTGGAGCAGGCCAATTCGGGCTTCTTGAACTCGATAATACTATGGGTGCAACGCTCCTGAATGGTATTAACCTTAATAACAATTTAATTCTCACGAGGGGACTGTTGAACATTGGCAACCAATTGCTTGAGTTAGGATTAGGGAGTGAAATAAGTTCTGGACTACCCTTCTCGTCTGAAAATATGATTCTAACCGACGGGGTGTTTAGCCTGAATTCTGGGATTAAAAAAATTATAAGCTCAGGTGCCTCTAGCTTCACCTTCCCATTCGGCGTTGCTGGGAAATACACTCCTATTGAGTTGTCACTTTCAGACAATTCTACCCAAGGATACATCATCGCAAAACCAGTAAACCAATACCATCCTACTGCTTTGGATCCTGATAATGTTCTTCAATACTACTGGTATTTCGAAAGCGATGGGATATCAAATCTTACTGGTGACATTGTGTTTAACTATGTTCAATCGGATGTCAGGGGGGATGATGCTAACTACTGGGGTGCTAAACTTTTCGAAGGGAACTGGCTAAAATACGAAGACGCTGTAGATAGTGATGCCAATAGCATCACATTTAGTTACGTTAGTGCTGCACCAAACGATATTAATGGAGAGTATTCTGCTGGAAATGAGGACGCTTTTAGCGATGAAATCCTCACATATACTTCTACAAACAGTGGTGTTTGGAATGATGCAAATAATTGGACAAGATCAGACAGCGGAGTAGTTCCACCAGCAGGACCAAGCGGAGCAAAGGTTATTATTCTACCCGAACATACAATTTCAGCCAATGGAAACAAGAGAAACGCTTATTCCATAACAATAAACGGTCGATTAGATGTTGGCTCATCGTATGGTCACAACTTTGGTGCTGTTGATGGAACAGGTACTTTTAGCATTGATATTGCAACATTACCCGCTGGTCGTTTCGACGATTTCTTTAGCTGTAGCGGTGGAACTATGGAATATGGTGGCGCATTAAGCTTCACAATAACAGACAAGTATCATACATACAGAAACTTAACCATAAAAGGCACAGGGAGAAAACAGCTGCCTGTTATTACAGAACTACCCAATAATAGAATTACTATTTGCAACAACCTAAGCATTGAAGATGAGGCTACTCTTCAGAGTAGAGCCAGCCAGTATATTTATGTTGGGGGGAATATAACCAAAGCGGTTAATGCCAAAACCGATTTTGATTTTAGCCAGCAAAGAGTTATTATGAATGGAACTAGCCCCCAAACAATTACTGGAACCTTCACCGCAAATAAGGATAGACTCTGGAATTTACAGATGACCAATAATCAGGGAGTTACAGTAATAGGACAAGTTGATATAAACTCTATTCTATACTTAACAAGCGGAATATTAACTTCAACTAGTAATGTTAGCGTTAATCTTACAAATGGAATATCAGGTGGTAGTGCTGGAAGCTATGTTAACGGACCTCTACGCAGAATTCTTGCCAACGGAGCAGGAACCCATGTTTTCCCTGTGGGTAAATCACCAAAATACAAGGCAACATCAATTATTGCCCCCTCAGGAGCAAGCAACTCTTACTGGACTGTAGAATACATGAACGAGAATCCTAGTGCTCATGGTTATGACCCCCTAAAAGCAGAATCTGATCTTAGTCAGGTTAGTGCAACAGAATTCTGGAGAATTCAAGGGCCAAACAGCTATACAGGTAGGCTGCGATTTACCCTTACTGGCACATCTGATGTGGCTGATGTTATCAATAGTCTCACCGATTTGAGAATTGTGCGTTGGAATCCTGATGCCTTGCCAGAGGCAAGATGGGAAATAGTGGGAGGTTTAGTTGCAATTACGGGCACAAAAGCTAGCGGTACAGTCACCTGCAACAACCCGATTACTTTTAACGGAACGACACAAATTTATTCCATAGGCTCCATTCAACCAGCTACGGCAGAGTTTACCGGTGGAACAGCAACAATTTGCCAGGGCACATCAACAAACCTTGAGGTTACTTTTGAGGGTACTGCTCCTTTTAGCATCACATACACAGCAAATGGAGGAGCACCTACCACGGTCTCAGGGATTAACGACAACCCATACCTTTTAAGTGTTTCACCATCAGTAAATACTACTTATGAGCTTACTGCTATGACCCATGCATACGGAAATGGGGTAATTGAAGGTGGTCCTATTACCATCACTGTTAGGCCTCGCCCAAATGTAACCATCTCTGCTACAAGCCCTATTTGTGATGGTGGTACAACCGATCTAACATTAACCCTTACCGCTGGTACCGCTCCTTTCGATTTCACTTTAAATGTAAATGGGACACCCGATGCACCAGTTGAAAACGTTAACTCTCCTCATACAATATTAAACTATGGGCCGTTGAGTTGGTCTGGTTCGGAAATCTATTTTGATTACCAGATTCAAGTTGTTAGCGTAACCGATGACTATGGATGTACAAACAACTTCTCAGTAGATCCTATTCCTGAGGATACTGTAAGGGTTTACAAGCTTCCAGAAACGGGACCGCAGTACCATATACCAAACTCTTTTGACTATTAGTACAAAGTGTTTTGAAAGCTAGATTACATTCGACCTTTCTAAACAGACTCTTTGTTAATCTTCTCTGTGTTTGCTGAATCTGGCAATGGTATTAAATAGCTCATGCTGAAGGATTGGTTTGGAGATGTAGGCATCGCAACCAGCCCTGAGACATTTTTCCTTATCACCCGAAAGGGCGTAGGCCGTAAGGGCTATTATGGGTGTTTTTGAATCGAACGCTTTAATCTTTTGAGTGGCATCAAGGCCATTCATGTTTGGCATCATTACATCCATCAGGATGATATCGGGTTTAGGGTTCGTCTTCGAATGTTCAACAGCCATTGCTCCATCGGAAGCATGAAGAATCGTTGCACCTGTGGTTTCTAGTAATTCTCTTAAATACAGGAAGTTATTGTGCTCGTCCTCAGCAATAAGAATTGTTAGATTCGAAAAATCGTAGGAATTGGTATTCGTTGCTATTGCTAGCTCATTGCTTTGCTTTTCAGCTCTGTGAGGGATGGAAAACCAGAATGTGGAGCCCTTACCTTCAACTGATTCAACTCGAATATTACCTCCAAGTAGCTCAACAAAAGCTTTGGAAATTGCCAGACCTAGACCTGTTCCTCCCGAACTGCGAACATCGTTTGAATCGACTTGTTGAAAACGATCAAATATTATTGACTGGTGGGATAAAGGTATTCCTATGCCAGTGTCTGAAACATAGAACTCAAGTTCGCTTCCCACTAGAGAGTAGCCAAAATTTATTTGCCCAAAATCGGTGAATTTTATGGCATTACTAATGAGGTTTGTGAGAATTTGATTAAGCTTTGCCTCGTCGATTGAGATGAATGAGTTAGAGTCGCTCAGACCAAGAGTGTAGGAAAAGTTGAGATTTTTGGTTTGTGCATTGTTTAGGTAAAGGGAATGAAGTGAGCGAATTAAATCGTTAAGGTTAGTTTTTGTGTAAAGAACCTGCATTTGCCCTGTTTCAATTTTCGAAATGTCAAGTATATCATTGATAATTCTAAGAAGCTGGTTGCATGATGCGTTGATAATTTTTGCAAAATACATCTGCTTTTCGTGTGGGAGGTTGGGGCGAAGTAATACATCAGAAAAACCCACAATGGCGTTCATTGGTGTACGAATCTCGTGGCTCATGTTGGCAAGAAAAGCCGACTTAAGCCTATCGCTTTCCTCAGCCTTTTCTCGAGCTTCCATTAGCTCTCTATTTATCTCTTTAATTTTTTCGTACGACTCAATAAGTTCCTCGTTGAGAGCCAAATATTCCTCATTCTGTTCCCGAAGCCTTTTCTCTTTCTCCCTAAGCAGAAGGTTTGCTTCACTAAGTTCCTCGTTTATAGCGATATACTCTTCATTCTGTTCTTTTAGTCTTAATTCATTGACTTTCAGGTTGTTTTCAAGAATCTTTCGATCTGTAATGTCTTTGTGTGTTCCGTACATCATAAGGGGTTTTCCATCGGACGACCATTGAATTACTTTTCCCCTGTCGAGAATCCAAATCCAGTGACCCTGACTATGCTTCATTCGTACTTCGCACTCGTAGAAGCCTATGTTTCCATCGAAGTGCCTTTTGAGGGCATCGGACGAAAGCTTTAGATCTTCTGGATGGGTAAACTTCTCCCATGTTTTTATCGAAATGGGCTGAAGTTCGGATAGTTGATAGCCTATCATATTTGCCCATCTTTCGTTGAAAACAACTTCTCCGGTTTGTATATTCCACTCCCAGGTACCAACATCGGTTCCCTCAATAATATTTTCGAGCCTTTGATGCTGCTCGCGAAGCTCAATCTCAGCGTCTTTAATCTTTGATATATCTTGCACGTTGACAATTCTGTATTGAGGGACACCTTTGTCATCCTTAATGGCAGTTATGCTGATTAAAACAGGAAATCTTGTGCCATCTCGCTTTATGTGCCATGTCTCATATACGTGGAATCCCTTTTCGTAAGCTGCTTTTAGCTCATCACCGATTCGGGTTTTTTCTGTTGGATCAAACACAGAAGCTATTGGGGTACCTTTTAGCTCATGGATTGTATAACCATACATCTCGGCGAATGCCGGATTCATAAGGTCGAAAACAAGTTCTTCGGTCTTTCCAATTACGATTCCAACTCTAGTTGATTTGAAAATTGTTTCCCATCGGCGTAGCTCAATTTCTGTGTTCTTTCGTTCATTGATATCAATAATTGAACCTACGTAACCTACAATATCTCCATATTCATTTGTCTCAGATTGGAATTGACTAATAACCCATAGGGTTGAACCACTAGGTCGTACTAGTTGGTATTCAAGAGAAAAGTGAGTTTTTTTTTCAACAAGTTTTATCCAATGCTGATTGATTGAGTTAAGGTGGTTTGTTGCTGCAAACTCGAAGAAATGTTTCCCGATGATATTCTGGGGTAGCTGCTCAAGAATTTCGCACAATCTTTCGTTAACATAGTTCACTACGCCATTGTTATCAACTCTCCAGATACCTGTAGGTGATGAGTGAGCAATTGAACGGAATAAGGCTTCGCTGTCGCGAAGTGCATTCACCGAATTTGATTTTACTTCCTGGTCGTTTAGTATTTTTCCGATAAGAATGGTTGCTAATGGATAGAATATGATGATTGCCAGACCAATATTATTGAGTACTGATCTTGCCATTTCTTTCGGTAGGGTGATAGTAAGGGCAAGCATTGCAAAGTGAACTAGCAATCCAAACCACCATAGGAATAGGAGCGAAATCTTTTTGCTTCGTTGCTTTCGCCTGTAGTGATAAAGAACTCCAATAAGAGCAGAGGCACTGATTACAGACACCCCCATAATTGCACCCACACCACCCTGATACACCCTTAAGGCTATTGCCATCAGGGCAGAAATTGCAGCGGAAACGGGGCCAAAAAATAAACCGCAAAGGCTAATAACAACAGAACGTCCATCGAAAACCAAACCCACGTCAAACACGTAGGGGTTAATCATACCAAGC
>CAYZSD010000166.1:0-7455 GCA_964481075.1 uncultured Rikenellaceae bacterium
GCGTGACATAAATTACTCATATTGTAAAACTTAAATCTGTTAAAGTAGAATTAAAGTATCTTTGAAACAAACTTTTTGTAACAATGCTTAGTAAGGAACAAGCTAAACGTATTAAACTTCTTCAAAACAGCAAACACCGTTATGAATCAGGGCTTTTTGTTGCCGAAGGGAAACGGTTGGTCGATGAGCTGATTCAATCGGATTTAGAAATAGTTAAGGGATACTTTACCAGCTCATGGATAAGCACAATGACTTCAAATGGTGTTAATTTTCAAGAGATTAGCACACAAGAAATGGAAAAGATAAGTAACCTTACTACACCTACCGAAGTACTTGTTGTTGTAAGAATCCCTACTTACACTTTTTCTCTTAAACAAATATTGACTGATTTAGTTTTAATCCTCGACAGGATACAGGATCCTGGCAATCTGGGATCAATACTTCGAATTGCTAATTGGTTTGGTATTAAGCATGTTATCTGTTCAAACGATACGGTTGATGCCTTTTCACCGAAAGTTGTTCAATCGTCAATGGGTGCAATAGCAAAGGTTCAGGTTTTTTATCGCGACATTGAAAGTGTTATCAAGATGCTTAACGAGGAAGGAATTTCAACCTATGGAACTTTCCTTGATGGTGAGAACATTTTCCACAGCAATCTCACCCAAAATGGGGCAATTGTTCTTGGAAACGAGGGCAATGGTATCTCAAATACCATTGAAAGGTTAATTCAAAATCGTATAACTATACCATCTTACCCAGAATGGAATAGTCCAGTGGAATCACTAAATGTTGCTATGGCAACCGCTGTTGTTTGCGCAGAATTTAGGCGTAGGGTTAACCCTTAATATTCAGCCAATTGGCTAAAGCCTCGGCGCTTCGTTCACCATCCATTGCTGAAGATACGATTCCACCTGCATAGCCAGCTCCTTCACCACTGGGGAAAAGCCCTTCTATTTGAATATGTTGCATAGTTTTTGGGTCTCGAGGAATTCTAACTGGCGATGAGGTTCTCGATTCTACTCCAACTACAAGTGCTTCTTGAGTTAGAAACCCTTTCATTTTATTATCGAAAGCCCTGAATCCTTGCCTTAGACGATTTGAAATATTTTTTGGAAGCCACTCATCGAGCCTTGAGCTGGAAACGCCCGGAAAATAGGAGCATGCTGGAAGAGTGCTAGAAGCGTTTCCTATTACAAAGTCGGTAAGTCGCTGGGCTGGAGCAACAATTCCTTTATTGACCTGTTGGTATGCTGTATTTTCAAGCGAAGCTTGAAGTTCTAAACCAGCCAATGGGCTTGAATTTTTAAAATCGGATAGCTGAATTTCTACAACTATACCCGAGTTAGCCCATTTTGAACCTCTTGATGATGGCGACATGCCATTTACAACTATCTCATCCTCACCAGTCATTGCAGGAACAATATACCCTCCTGGGCACATACAAAAAGAGTAAACCCCTCTCCCATCAACTTGTTGTACAAGGTTATATGATGCGGCGGGTAATAAATCGCCCCTTTTTATTCCATGATATTGAATTCTATCAATGAGTTCTTGTGGATGCTCAACTCTTACGCCCATTGCAAAAGGTTTGGACTCAATAGCTATCCCTTGTTGATGTAATGAGTGGTATATGTCTCTGGCTGAGTGACCTGTAGCTAAAATAACAGCCTTTGCTCTAAAAGAAGACCCATCGGACAGTTGAACACCTGTAACAGACCCGTTTGATGTAATTAGCTTAGAAACCTTTGCGTTAAAAATAATCTCACCACCAAACTCAAGAATAGTTTTTCTAATGGAAGATACTACACGAGGTAGAATATTTGTACCAATGTGAGGATGTGCTTCATAAAGAATTTCATCCTGTGCACCATGGTTGTGTAACACCCAAAGTATTCTGCTAATATCTCCCCGCTTATTGGATCGTGTGTAAAGTTTGCCGTCGGAGAAGGTGCCTGCACCTCCCTCTCCGAACGCATAGTTCGATTCTGGAATAAGCGTCAGGTTTCTATTGAGCATGGCAACATCGCGCTTCCGCTCTGCAACTTGCTTCCCTTGTTCAAGTATAATGGGTTTTAAACCAAGCTCAATAAGTTTCAGGGCAGCAAAAAGACCTGCTGGACCAGCCCCTACAACAATAACTTCGGGTTTACCTTCAACGTTTTGGTAGTTAAAACAAGGTCTGTTCATTTCCAAACCCTTATCATCATCTAATACTCGAACTACAAGGTTAACCTTTATTTTTCCCCTTCGTGCATCGATGGACTTACGGACAATTACAAGTTTTGAAAGTTCATTAATGCTGACTTTCAAATTTTTTGATAGTATTAACCTTATGCCATCCAATGAGTTGGCTTGAGCAGGGCTTAGCTGAAGTTGATATTCACCATCCATAGCAACCTACTCAAAATGAAAGGAAACTGTTAGTAGCTGGGAGCGTAAGTGCTTTATTGCGTTGAATCGAATCTCTGCCTCATCGTCTCTCGCTGCTTCGGCCATTGCATTGAAGATTCCTGAAGATAATTTGACTTCGGTTGAAAACTTAAAGTAGGTAAGGAAGAAATCTAACCCAAAACCTAATTCATAGTAGAAATCGCCCTTCCTTAACCTTAGATATATCTCTTCGTCGGGTTTTAAGCTTTTGAATGCATCCATATCGGCTCGAAAGTTTGCTCCTGCCAGAAGGTATGGGCGTGTATTCGATTTACGTTGAGCACTATACTTGATGCTAAGGGGTAGCTCGATGTATGATGATGGTATCTTCTCCACTCTTCCTTCCTTGCTGTACTCGTATCCACTTGGTTCTAAGAACACTAACTCTCTGTGTCCAAAAGCAAGTCCGGGAAGAAATCGGATGTGAAGTGTAGGGAAAATTCTAAAATCGGAAACTACATTGACATTGAAGCCAGGGTAAATAGTTCTAACATAAACGAATAGACTATCAGCATTACCAGCATCAACGGGGTTACTCTTAACACGGAAATCCATGAAATTCAAACCCAGCGAGAAACCAAACCTTAATCGTTTCTCAAAGTCATAGTCTGGATCATTGAGTATTGTAGGAGGCTTTAGCTGTGCAAATGTATCAAAACCACCCAAAGTAGCAGAGGATAATAGGATTACTAAAAGAAACTTTTTCACTTAACCAAAATGTTTTGAATAACCTAAAAATAACGTTTTCCCATTAATTATATTATTGATGAAGTTTGAAAGAGCAATTATTCTTATGATTCTATTCATTATGAATCATTTTTTTAATCATATCAATATAACCGTCAACACTAAACTTCCTTTTACAGCCATTAAAGTTCATGTATCGGATTTTGCCAAAAACGGGTCCGTTTGACCAAGCCCTATCGTGAACACCACCAATGCTCCAAGCAATTCCTGCATATCCATTGGGGTCTCTCCCATCAATGCTGTACTTGTCGTTTAGGTAAATTGCTGTTTTTTGTGCTTCTTCAGGTGTCTTAGTCCATTCGAGAATTTTTTTTGCCCAGTACATCCTCAAGTATCCGTGCATCTTGCCAGAAACAACCAGCTCAAGCTGAGCTGCATTCCACAAAGGATCATGTGTTTCAGCTTGTTCAAACTCATCCATTGTATAGATATACTCACGTTCATCAGCTCTATGCTCATTCAGAGTTAACTTAGCCCATGAGTGAAACCCCGAAAAATTATCATAATCCGAGTTATAGAAGCAAAAATTGTCGGAAAGCTCTCGTCTAACGATTAACTCTTCAAGAAATGCGTCCTTGTCTGGCTTTGGAGCATTGGCTTTTGATGCCTCAATTGCAACCCTGTGAGCAGAAACATGACCAAAGTGTAGGAAAGGTGAAAGGTTTGATTGTCCGTTTGCTAAGGGATCATTTCTTTTTTCAGCATATCCATTCAGCCCTTTAGAAATGAAGCTTTCAAGTTGAGTCATACCCTTAGTGAACCCTCCATTTAACCACTTTATGGGTTTTACTGATGAATCAATATCTAACGTTGTAATTGGTACGTTCCAATTGATTGGCATAGCCGAAACCTTGTTTTTAATTTCAGGAACCTCTGGGATTTCCTCAAAAAAACGAGGTAATAACCTATGAATTTTGGGTCGTATGGTGTAGGCTCCAAATTCAGGTTTTGAAGAAACAAACCTGCAAGGGACAATGTTATGAGCATCAACCTCTTTGTGGCTAATTGAAATAGTGTTGCTTACATCATCCTTCCACTTCCTCTTGATTCTCAGTGGATCGAAATCTGAGACAAGCAATGAGGCTCCTATTTCTTTAATGAAGTAAGGTATTTCAACAGTAGGGTCACCTATTAGCAGGTGAAAACCTATTCCTCGCTCCGATAATTTTGAATGGACCTCTTTCAAGCCATCGATCATGAAAGAATAGTGTCTAAGATTTGCCCCCAAAAAATTGTTTACCAAGCAGAAAGCAACATGTAAGGGCGCATTTAAACGGTTTGCCTCCATTGCAGCATATATCAACGCCCAGTTGTCGTCAACCCTTTGATCGCGAGACATCCAATAAAGAACTGCTCCTGAAAAACTGGGTGATTCCTTTAGTGTGAATACCCTCTCAGATTTCACCATTGAACATAGTTTAAATGTTTTTAGATTTCATCGAGCATACGAAAAAGTTGATCGCGTTTTCGAACTGAAATGGGTACTTTTGCCCCATCGGCAAAAACCAGAATACCTCCATCAGCCTTATCGATTCGAACAACATGGTTAATATTAACCAAATGACTCTGATGAACCCTCATAAAGCCATATTCAACAAGTATATCCTCAAAGTGTTTAAGTGGCTTAGAAATAAGAATTTTTGGTTGCTTGTCGAAATGTATCCAAGTGTAGTTGCAATCGGCTTCTGCCCGTGCAATGCTTGTAATTGGAACGAGATGAATGCTTTCCGATGTCTTTAGGACTATTTTCTTATTTTGCTGTGATGAAGTTTCATAGTTTGCGATGAATGCTTTTAGTTTTTGGTTAAAGTCATCTTTCTCCGTTATGCTCTCGTTTATCTTGTTAATGGCAGCCCTTAACTCATTGGAGTTAATAGGCTTAAGAATGTAGTCGAATGCACCATTCTTTATTGCTTCAAGGGCATGTTCCTCATAAGCTGTTACAAAGACAACCTTAAAATCGACAATCTGAAAGCGTTTAAGTAGGTCGAAACCTGACCCATCGGGCATTTTGATATCAAGAAAAACCACGTTTGGCTTTTCCTTAGTAATAAGGTTGTAAGCATCGTTTACACTATCGGCTTCACCCAAGATTAAAACCTCAGAAAAATAGTTATGAAGAATCATTCTTAGCGATTCTCGCGCCCTTGGTTCATCATCAACTAGAATTGCTCGTATCATTTTGTCAAGGTTAAAGCTTGCCTGCCCTGCCAGCCGGCAGGCTGGTGCAAGCAGGGTTAAAGCCCCGAAGCATCGGGGAAAGGTTAAAGGTTAAAGTGTTAAGCATGCCTAAACGGTACTATACTGTAAGAAAGTTGTAACAATTTGAGTGCCATATTTGTGCTAATTTCCTGATGTTTTCGATGGAATTCGTATTTCGACCCTAGTACCTTGTTTACCAAGCGTTTGAAGATCTATGATGGTAACGCCATAGCTTCCTTTTCTTTTCTGCGAAAGAGCTTTAATCCTTTCTCTTGTAATAGCGGTGGCATAGCTCGTGTGATTTGTAGTAGTGCTTTTACTCATTTTCACCGATGCTTCCACACCAATGCCATCATCTTCAACAATAATGCAAACGTTGTTATCTCTCAAGCTTATTGATACACTTATTAAACCTTTCCCCTTCTTGTGAAGAATACCATGCTCAATGCTATTTTCAATGAATGGTTGAGCCAGCATTGGGGGTACTAAGATTTGAGAGGCAAGAATACTGTCTGGTATATCTATTTGATAGTCAAACTTATCGGTAAATCTAAGTTTCTGCAATGAAAGGTAAAGTTCAAGTGTACGAATCTCTTGGTTTATGCTGATATACTCTGACCTTGAGTTGTCGAGAATTAGTCGAACAAGTCTCGAAAATGAGGAGAGGTAGTTGCCTGCTTCTTCGTTGTTGCTAGTGTATATAAAACTTTGAATAGCTGTAAGGCTATTGAATATAAAATGTGGGTTCATTTGCGAGGAAAGAAGTTTTCGTTCAAGCTCTACATTCAACCTATCGGTTCTTAGTTGGTTTATGTATGTTATAAGATAGGCTACAACACCACTTACCAAAATAATCACCATTAAACCGATAAACCATACGGTTTTCCAGAAAGGGGGTGGGATAACTAGTTTTAGTGATGCTATTTCGCTATTGTATTCTTCGTTTGGGTGTACTTTTGAAACCTCGAAAATATATTTTCCTGGCGGAATTTTTGTATATGATACTTGGTTTTCAGATGTTTCTGACCAATTGGGGTCTACGCCTTTTAACCGATATCTATAGCGATTACCGGATGAAGAGCCATAGTTTGCCGAGGAAAAATGAATTTGGAAGAAATTTTGTGTGTAATCGAGTTCAAGTTTCTCATGCTTCGAGAAAAAATACCTGAAAGGTTTTCCAAAGATATCAAGTTGAGTTATAGAAACATTTCTCTCGTAGGGATTGCTTTCGAACAAAATATTTGGATTAAAAACATAGAAACCATTTTGTGTGCCCAATGCAAATCTTCCATCGTTCAACAGCTTTGCGGCCTTGGTAAAAGCAATAGAAGGCAAACCATCGGATTCATTGAAAAATCTATAGGCATTGGTTTTTGAATCAATAAAAACTAATCCTATGCCAGAAGCAACCCATATTCCTCCCTGCTCATCATTTAGAAGTGAATGAATTTCAACCTGTTCAAACTCCTCTTTCAAAACTATAACAGTATCAGAGTCAATATAACACAATCCTCTATCAGTGCCTACCCATATTTTCCCATCAGCACTTTCAAGTAATGTATTAATAGTATTACTTGGTAATGAGGATTGTCCTTTTCCAGCAAGAAAATGTTTTACTTTACCACTTGACTTATCAACTCGATTTAAACCTCTGTCGGTTGTTCCAATCCAGATGTTACCCTTTGAATCGAGCATAAGTTTTGAAGTTAACCGCGAGGTTATTCCTGATTCTGATGGTAACATGGTTTCTATTACCTTTCCTTTACCCAAAGAAACTTGAAAATGGCCGTAATCATTACCAATCCAAACAGTATCGCTGTTTACCTTTACAGCACAGTGAATGGCAGAAGCATATCCTTCAGGTTGATGGGAGATGTATAATAGACTATATGATAGCGTTCTACGATTTATTTCGAAAATTCCAAGGGAGGTAAATACTACGATGGAACTATCCATTTCTGTGATAGTGTTTACTGGAACATCCAATATTTGAGTGAAATTATTCTGAGAATGATTATCTGAAAGGATTCTTTCAAGTGTGGTATAGAACAGCCCGCTTTCTGCGCCCAACCATAG
>CAYZSD010000167.1:0-7176 GCA_964481075.1 uncultured Rikenellaceae bacterium
CAAGCATTGCAACAACACCAAAAAGAACCCCTTGAAGAATGGCTCCTTTTTGGGTGTTGGAGCTCCACCTGTTGTATATAAATCCTGAAACAATACTTAGCGCAACAAGGGTGGAAAGGTTGTATATCAAATCAATAACAAACATTTTGCGATGATCTATTACAAATTATTATTCTAGCAAATATAAGGTTTTGAAAGTATAAGAGAGATAACTGAAAATGATATGAATCACCTATTAGCCCATACCATTGAAGCAACAACTCGCAAAAGTTCCTCTTTAAGTATGGGTTTTGAAATATATGAATTACACCCAGCCGCCAGGCATTTTTCTCTATCACCCGAAAGAGCATAAGCCGTAAGGGCAACAATTGGAATCCTTGCATTCAACGTTCTGATAGCTCGTGTAGTCGAAATTCCGTCCATCTTGGGCATTTTTATATCCATAAGTATGATATCAATCCCTTGGATACTTCGGAAAAAATCTATTGCTTCAACACCATTTGTTGCGTGGATTACTTCTGCACCAGCCCCTTGAAGCACCTCGTTAAGGTATATAAAATTTGCATCCTCGTCTTCTGCTACTAGGATTGTTATACCTTCAAGGGAGGTGCTTTTTTCTTGTGTTGAAATAGGTACTGAGGTTTTTCCAACCAAAGGATTATATGGAATTGAAAAGTAGAATGTTGTCCCTTTTTCGAACTCTGATGTTAGCCAGATTGACCCTCCAAGCATTTCGACTAGTGCTTTGCAAATTGGGAGACCAAGACCCGTTCCTCCATATTTCCTGTTCGAATCCATTTCTACCTGTTGGAATCGCTCGAAAATTTTACCATGATGCTCAGGTCTTATTCCAATTCCGGTATCGGAGACATAAAACTCTATCTTTTCGCCCATCAACTTGTATCCAACCTCTATGTATCCTTTCTCTGTGAATTTCACTGCATTACCAACTAGGTTGTTAAGGATCTGATTCAGCTTACTGGAGTCGGTTACAATATCGGCAAGTCCATTGGGTAAGGAGAATGTGGTTTTTATTGTTACATTATTCTGTGCTGCCTGTGGACTAAAAATATTCTGGATTCGTGAAATCACCTCGTTTATGTTGATAATACCCTCGTGAATTTCCATTTGCCCCGTTTCAATTTTTGCAATATCAATCACATCATCAACAATGCTAAGGAGGTGATGGCAGGAAGTGTTAAGGATACGAGTGAAAAACTCCCTACGTTCGCTAGGAGTAGAGGGGTTCAAAAGCAGCTCCGAGAAGCCAATTATTGCATTCATGGGAGTTCGTATCTCGTGGCTCATATTGGCAAGGAATGCTGTTTTAAGTCTATCGCTTTCAACAGCTTTTTCGCGAGCAATTACAAGTTCCTTATTAATACTATGGATTTTCTCGTAGCTTTCGGCAAGTTCCTCGTTAACAGCTAAGTATTCTTCATTTTTTTCCTTGAGTGAGTGTTCGCTTTGGGTAAGAGCCAGCTCAGCTTTTTTACGTTCTGTTATATCGATAAAGCCTATCAAGCTTGCCCAAATACCTCCTTTGTCGTTTTGAACAGGGCATCCGAACACCTCAAGAAGAATCCTAGTACCATCAGGTTGAAGTACCTCCATGTCATCAACGTATGACGATATGCCCTTCATGCCTTTAACAATGGGCAGCTCCTCGGTTGGATAGAGCTGGTTTGTACCTGTTTTGTATGCGTTATATACATTGGCAAGGGTCTCGGTGGTGGCTTCTTGAACAATTCCTTTGCCAAGCAATTTCTTGGCATGTTCGTTGGTAATTAGAGGCCTCCCTGTTTTTGCATCTACCATAAAAATACCTATTGGAAGGTTGTCGAGCATGGTATTGATAAGTCGATGTTGCTTTTCCAGCTCAAGCTGTATCCTCTTATCCTCAGTAATATCCTCCTTTATGGCGATGAAATGGACTATCTCGCCATTTTCATTCATTATGGGTGAGATAATTGCTGATTCCCAGTAGGTTTCGCCATTCTTTCGCTTGTTAACCATTTCTCCCTTCCAGTCTTGGCCCGAGAGAATAGTGCTCCACAATTCTTCGTAGAAGTCGTTTGACTGCAAACCTGATTTCAGGATTCTTGGGTTCAGGCCAATTGCCTCCCCAATGGAATACCCCGTAACTTCTGTAAAGCGTTGGTTTACATACTCAATATTCCCATTGATATCGGTTATTACAACAATGGCGGGGCTTTGCTCAATGCCTTTGGAAAGTATTTGCACTTTTTCTTCTGCCCGTTTTCTTTCGGTTACATCGGAAAAAACCACTGCGAATAGGCCCATTTGGGGGGAAAATGCGCTTACATCGTAGTATTTACCTAGTTCTCTCGAGTAGTTCTCGTACCTAATGGACTCTCCGGTCTCGGAAACCCTACCGTAGGTATCAATCCAGTATTTTTCTGTGTTTGGCATCACCTCCAGGATTGTTCTTCCCATAAGGTCATTGGCTTTAAGTCCTGTTAGCCTTTCAAATGCTGGGTTTATGTCAAGGTATCGGTAGTCTATGGCTTTACCCTTTTCATTGGTTATTACCTCATGCAGGGCGAAGCCCTGGGTCATATTCTCGAAGAGGAGGCGAAACTTTTTTTCGCTATTTTTGAGAGTAATTTCCATTTGCTTCCTTCTGGTAATATCTAATGCAGTAAATGTTACTCCCTGTGAGATAACGTTCTGAACAATAGGCGTTGACGAAAGTAGAACATCGATAACACTTCCATTTTTCTTTAACCACTTTGTTTCAACAGTACCTGTACCCTTATCGGAAATCTGTCGATACTTCTCCTTGCCAACAAATTCAAACTCTTCCTGTGATGGGTACAAAATACGTGCACTTTGCCCGATTAGCTCCTCGGCGTTGTAACCTGTCATCACGCACAAACGTGGGTTTACCTCAATGATAACTCTGTCCTTAACAACTCCGATACCAGTTGGTGCCACACGGAATATGCTACTGATGCGTTCCTCACTTGCCCTAAGGGCATCGATTGCCCTCCTTCTCTCCGTGATATCCTCAACAATACCCTCGTAGTATAAATGTTTACCTACATTATCGCGAACCACTCTGGCACTCTCCGAAACGAATATGGCTGTGCCATCCTTCCTTTTCCACTCCGACTCCAGCGCTTTTACCTCCCCTTTTTCTTCAATTATGTTAATAAAGTTCTCCCTTTTGTAATCGGGCTCATAGCCATCTTGCGTTAAATCCCTCTGGGCTAGCTCTTCAAACGAATCGTAACCTAACATCTTAACAAGAGTTGGATTAGCCATCAGGATTCTTCCCTCGGGAGTGGTGCGGTAAATGCCCACGGTGGCGTTCTCGTAGAGACCACGGAAACGTTCTTCGCTCTGGCGTAAAGCCTTCTCGGCTTGTTTGCGCTCGGTAATGTCCACAATTACAGCCATGGAACGAACAAATCCCTTACTATCACTTTGCTCGGCGACAGCCGACATCAAAACATCCAGCACCTTTCCGTCCTTTGTAACCATTTGATAGTATGCATCTTTCGAGAAACCCTTTTTGAAGAATTCTGGCAAGTAAACTTCTACCGCCATCCGCTTTGACTCTTCGGTTAAGAAGTCGATAGACTTTTTGCCAATCACTTCATCCTTTGTGTAGCCCAACTTTTGGAGCCAAGTATTGCTGACGCTGATAATTCGTCCCTCCTTATCGATGGAATGAAGCATTACGGGTGTTTCTTCGTACAGTTTTCTATATCGTTTTTCGCTTTCGCGAAGAGCCTTTTCGGCCTGCTTAATCTGAGAAATATCCCTTGACACGGTAGAAATATTTGTTACTTTACCCGTATCAGTATTTACGGTTTTAAATAGTTCGTATAGAACGGGTATAGGTCTCCCCGTTTTAAAATGGCGGAAACGGAACTCCCCAGCCCAGCGTCCTTCCTTATGTAGGGTTGGAATTATTGTATCACGAACAAAGGGTAAATCTTCAGGCAAAAAGTATTCTTCAATTCTTGTTGCCTTAACGGTCTCTTCTCCATCCAAACTAAGCATTTCTTGACCTGCTTTATTAACAAATATTGCTTTCTGATTTACATCGGCTACGCCAATAAAATCTTGACTGCGTTCGAGAATTGAGGCAAGTAATCTGTTGTGCCTTTCTGCTTCATTCAATTTGGTTACATCATTATTCACAACAATTGCCCCCAGCATATTCCCCTCGTTGTCGAGAACTGGTGCGGTGTAGTTTAAAATGATTCTTTTTTTTCCATCAAAGGCATCAATCTCTATCAGCTCATCGGTAATGGTTGCGCCCTTGGTTATGGTGTGGGCTAGTGCCCAATCGGCTGGCGCAATCTCCTCACCTGATGGTAAGCGGCGAGCTTTAAAAACACCATACTCTTCAAAAGGAACAGTTGGTTCAGCTCCCCATATTTTTATACCCGCAGGGTTGCCCCTAAGAAGTTTGCCTTTCTCATCTGCAAACCATAGGCCAATGGGGATAACATCGAAAATCTTGTTAAGTAACAGTTCTCTTTTCAGTATTTCATTTTCTACATTCTTTCGTTCGGTTATATCTACGTGTGTACCAACAATTCTTAATGCTATACCATTCTTATCGCGTTCAACCGCTCTTCCTCTCGAATAAATCCATTTCCACTCGCCGTTATATGATTTCATCCGAAATTCCATGTCAATGGTTTCGGAAAGTCCATTTACGCATTTATAGTTCACCTCATTAACTCTGTCCCAGTCATCGGGATGCACCAGCTTTTTCCATGCGCTACTGGATGTGGCGAAACCACCAACCTCGTATCCCAGCATTGTGTAATAAGCCGGACTGTAATAGGCCTCTCTGGTTTTTACATTCCAATCCCACAGTCCATCCCTAGTGGCCTCCATGCTAAGCTGGAAGCGATGCTCGCTTTGGCGCAAATCCTCCTCGACCTGCTTTATCTCTGTGATATCCATTATATGCCCTGTAACCTTCACCACTAAATCACCATCAAATTTTGGCTTGCCAGCGGTTCGCACCCAAAGTTTTTTGCCTTTTATGGTTGTGAAGGGTACTTCAATATCATAAGGCTCTCCCCTCTCAACGCTTCGCTGAAAAGCATCAATGATAAGGTGTCTTTTTTCCTCATCGTAGCATTTCAGGCTAATATTGATATGCTCAGGTGATAGGTGGGGTATGCTCTCTGGATTCATCTCATGGATATGGTAAACCTCATCGGTCCATTTCATGGTTTGGTTAAGCACATCCCATTCCCAGCCACCAATTTTGGCCATTTGCTGGGTTTGGTTTAGTAGTTCCTGGCTTTGGATAAGAGCTAACTCGGCTAGTTTTTGTTCAGTAATATCCCTCACAATTGCCAGAGCCTTATCCTTTCCGTACTTCACCATACGGGCATCGAAATAGAAAGTTTTTCCTTCGATTTCAAGACTGTATGAGTATTTTTGAGGTTTGCCAGTTTTAAAGAGCGCATCAATAACCTTCTGATTTATTTTTGCTAAGAAATCTGGCAGAACATCGCTTGCATTTTTATACAAAAACTCTTCGGGCTTAAGGAGCAATGCTTCGGGATTTGGAGTATGATAGTCGAGGAAAACCCCATCACGGCTATACACAAACATAAAATCGGGGTTGGCAGCCACCAATGCGCTGTTGCGGCTATGGCTTTCCGAAAGGTCGTTCATTAGTTTCTGTAACTTGCGGTTCGATTGCTTAAGTTCATCATTAAGCTCAACATACTCCTCGTTAAGCGACCTAAGGTTTGCCTCGCTTGCCAGTAGGCTCTCCTCGAACAGCTTCCGTTCGGTCAAATCAGTGCCAATGCTAAAGAGAGCAGGCTTGCCATACCAATCGACTTTCTTAACGTAAACCAAAAGTGGAATCCTGGAGCCATCCTTGCGGAAGTGCTCCACCTCGAAGGAGGCTTCACCGTGTTTCTTAATGATTTCGATTCGTTCTTTTATTTTTTCTTCGCTTTCCGGTACATCAAGACCGTGTAAGTTAATCGCCATCAGCTCATCATGGGTGTAACCATGATACTCCAAATTCTTATAGTTAGTATAAAGGAAGTTTCCTTCCATGTCGTGAACCGAAATGGCACCGGGAGCATTATCGAGCATGTTGGCAAGGAGGTTAACCCTTTTTTCGGCTTTCTTGCGCTCGGTAATGTTGCGGCAGAAGCATACAAATTGGTCTCCATTATTTTTGAGGAAGGTTGCCGAAACCTCCACATCGAAGATGCTGCCATCCCTGTGGCGGTGTCGGGTTTCGAACACCTCGCTGCCATTTATGATGATCCTCTCAATTCTCTGGGCTGTCGCCCCTGGATTCTCCTCGGCATCTATATCATTTATAGTGAGTTTCAGAAACTCTTCGCGGGTGTAGCCAACCATCATGAGGTAGGCTTGGTTCACATCCAGCATCCTGCGATTACTGCCCACAACCCAAAAGCCATCGGTGGTGGTTTGGAGAATAGTGCGAAGGTATTCCTCTTTTTCCTGAAGTTTTATTTCATTTTTTTTCCTTTCAGTAATAACCTGAAAGTAAACCGATATGCCATTTTCCTGTGGATATACCCTTACATCGTACCAGTTGTCGTATGGCTTAACAGGGAAATACACTTCAAAGTTTTTGTATTTCTTCTCCTTAATAGCTTTGCTGTACTCAACTTCAAAAATTGAATCTCGTGCCTCCGGGAATGAATCGAAAAGTGGCTTACCCAAAACATCGGAAGCCTTGCAGCTAAGCATTTTTTCGGCGGCATTGTTAAAGTAGGTTACCACAAGGCTGTCGTCCAGCGCAAAGAAGGCATCGCTAATGCTTTCGAAGATTGTATTTACTTGTTGGTTTGATCTCTCAACCTCCTCATCCAACCTCTTCTTCTCCACAATTTCCCAAGCCACATCGGCAAGGTACGATACAGTTTCGATATCGGCCTGATTGTAGTATGTTGGTTTATTCGCAACGCCAAGTATCGCAACTATTCTGTTGTCCCGAAATACTGGCACTACCATCTCGCGGATTACCTCAGCATGTCCTTCGGGCATCCCCTTTTTGTGTTTTAACGCCGCATAATCGTTGTGGATTATGGGCTTTTTTTCGTGAATGCAATCAACCCAAACACCTGCCAAATCAACGCTGTAATGAAGCCCCTGACTCTGGGCGGTGCAGAATTACTTGGCGGT
>CAYZSD010000168.1:0-7110 GCA_964481075.1 uncultured Rikenellaceae bacterium
ATTATTCCTTCAGGATTTCATTGCACCCTTTTTGCGATTCAAAAGGAGTGAGTACTCTCTTACCTATTCAGGTGCTGACGACTTTCTTTCTAGCTCGGAAATAGTTTTAAGAACAAGCACTTTAGCACATGTTTTGAGTAAGAAAAAGAATAGCATCACTACCGACATATATATAAATCATTTAGGTCTTAAGCAGCTAATTGTGAAATCGAAAGGAATGAAAATTTTTGCTGAAAGATATGTCTAATCATACTCATGTATTATCATCAATCGTTTTACCCCAATGAAAAAATCTCTCATACTATCACTTTTGATTTGCATTTCGTTTGTTTCATTGTCTCAAACTTCTTTAAGTTTGATTTCGGTAGATACAAAAACATACCAGCAGTGGCTTGAAAGCGATTGGGATGGATTAATAAGCTATGGAAATGAGGCTTTAAATGAAGGGGTTGATTTTTATTACCTTAGGGTAAGGTTAGGAATAGCATACTATAATAAAAAGAATTTTCATGAGGCTCTTGATCACTTCAAGGAAGCCATGAAATTCAACTCCTCCGAAGATTTTTTGAAGGAGTACCTTTTCTTTTCATACGTATTCTCCGGTCAAAAGGTAGAAGCAGATATTTTTGCCGCAGGTTTTTCCCCAGAGCTAAAGAAAAGAATTGGGTATTCTTCACGAAAAGGGATTAATAATATTAGTACATTTTATAGCTGGAGCTATAACCCTAACCCATCGATTGCTGAAGATTTTACATACAACGAGTCTTCTAGAAATAATGGATACCAAGATATTAACCAGTTTGTTGGGGTTTCAAACATCAAGTTTTCCCACCAGATTACTAATAGGTTATCGCTCAGCCATTCATATACGAATGTAATGAAATCGTCATACCGATTTGGTATCTGGAATAATTTCGAAACAGTTGAAAAAGAGCAAAGTACAACGCTTCATCAGTACTATCTGTCGGCAAGTATTTGGGCCGCAAGAGGGTTTAATTTTATTGTTGGAGGGCATTACATTCATATCCGATACCCAGTGAAGTTCATCTCTTATGGTATGGGTCAACCACAAACTAAAACAAAAATTAATACAGAGAATGATTATGTTGGTTTTCTATCGGTTTATAAAAATCTGAAATACTATACTTTTGGAGCCTCATTCTACTATTCGCAGCTTACCCCATCCACTCAATTGCAGGGGGATATCCTTTTAACCTATTACCCACTTGGGAACCTGAATATTTACTCAACAACCACAGCAACATACCAGAGAGAAATTAGTTCATCTTCAACCTTCGAGAATAGCGTGGTAATTGAACAACTTGTTGGCATAAAGGCTCATAAGGTTTTGTGGGTTGAGGGATTTTTTAGCTTTGGCGATATGCATAACTTTATTAAAAACGATGGGTTTTCGGTTTATAACAGCACTCATTACATAAAAAGTAGGTTTGGAGGTCGTTTTATTTTTCTTGCATCCAATAAGTTCAGGTTAAGCTTAACCTACACCCATTTTAAAAACGCAAGCTACTATACCGAGACGCAAAATAGTTTATCAAAACTTAACCCAGTTAATTATTCAAATCACTCATTAACAGGAGGAATGTCATGGAACTTTTAAAGATTAGGCAGTGGATACTCTTTGTCCTATTTTTATTAACAATTTCTCATCATGTTTTCGGTCAGGATGAACTTGTAAGAGCATTTAGCGATAGCTATTTACACGAGAGGAAAGGAGAGTATGGGAAGGCCATCGAAAGGCTTGTAAAGGTCTATCAACCTGAATCGTATGAAATTAACCTAAGGCTTGGATGGCTTTATTTTCAATCGGGTAAGCTTTCCGAGTCGGAAGCTTACTACAATAAGGCAATTGCCCTAATGCCATATTCCATAGAATCGCGCCTTGGCTTGGCATATCCACTTTCGGCTGCTGCTAAGTGGGACGAACTTATTGTTGTTTACAACAAGATACTAGAAATTGATCCGCAGAATAGCCTTATTAACTATCGCTTAGGGCTCATCTACTATAACCGGCAAAACTACGATAAAGCCGATGCTTACCTGGAAAGGGTGATAAATCTATATCCTTTCGACTACGACATAATGCTACTACATGCATGGAATAAACTGGCACTACAAAAATTTCGGGAAGCTAAGGTGCTATTCACAAAAGTATTATTGTATAACCCCAGCGATTCTTCAGCCTTGGAAGGGTTGAAATTGATAAAATAAAAAAATATTTGATTCGGCATAGGGTAAAATGGTTGATAGGTATCATAGGGTTGAAAACAGTTTACAAGAATGTTCAACCAAACAATATCAAAGCCATGAAAACACTAGTTAGAATCCTTAGAAACATGAGCATAGTAGGCCTGCTCATGATGTTTCTGAGCCCTGTAATGGGACAGAACGGAAATGATTTCATTACAATCAAGGGAAACTTGAAGGACGCCAAAACCAAGCAGAACCTTGTATTTGCCTACGTAACTTTACCTAACTCTCATGTTGGCACTGTTACCAACAGTGAGGGCGATTTCACGCTTAAGGTTAGCAAGTCGCTCAATGCCACCGAAATCGAATTCTCTCACCTTGGCTACTTCAAGAAGCTGGTTCCCATAGCCAATCTAAAGCAAGCCGAGAATCAGATTTTCTTAGAACCGTCTTCGGTTCAGCTGGAAGCGGTAACCATTCGGCCCGTTGACCCGAAAGAGATTGTGGCTGAAGCACTCCGGAAGGTGCAATTCAATTACAGCAAGGAGCCAAACATGGCAACTGGTTTCTATCGCGAAACCATTAAGCAACGCCGCGACTACATTTCAATCTCAGAGGCTGTAGTGGATATCTACAAGGCTTCTTACAAGCCTACCGGGGGTGGCGACAGGGTAAAGGTTTACAAGGGTCGTAAAAGTGCCGATGTGAAAAAGGCCGATACCCTTACCGTTAAGCTACAAGGAGGTCCAAGTGTATCGCTACTTCTCGACATTGCTAAGAATCCAAACCTGCTCTTCTTTGACGAGGATATAGACCTGTATAACTTTGAAATGGAGGATATTGTTGCCATCGACAACAAGATCAACTATGTGATTGCTTTTACTCAGAAGAAGCACATCATATCACCAATGTACTACGGAAAACTTTTCATCGACACTAAGAATCTGGCAATTACCCACGCACAGTTCAGCCTTAACCTCGAGAACAAGGATGAAGCAGCCCAGCTTTTCCTTCGTAGGAAACCAAGAGGGGTCAACTTCATCCCAACTTCAACCACATACCTTGTTAACTATAACGAGCAGGATGGGGTTCACTATCTCAACTATGCTCGCCACGAGTTGATTTTCAAGGCTAACTGGAACAGGAGGCTCTTCAACACAACCTATACAATCAACGCCGAACTGGCTGTAACCGACAGATCGATTGAAAATGTTACACGTCCTACCCTTAAGGATTCATTCAAACCTACCGATGTATTTGCCGATGCTGTAAATGCATTCAACGACGATGATTTCTGGGGTGAGTATAACACAATCAGGCCTGAAGAATCGATTGAGGAAGCTATTCGAAAGTATGGCAAGAGGCTGAAAAGGAATATGCCCTAAGTTTTTTAAAAACAGCAAGCATGCTGCTCTGCTCTTCGGGCGGAGCAGCCCTTTTTAAAAAAAGACAGCAAAAGTAGTTGAAAATTAAGTATATTTGGGACGAAAAACACAAGTAGAATGGTGTTCCTGGCAAGTTCAACGCATAGAAAGATTCAAGAGGGTAGCGTGAAGGAATTCGAGAAACTTTTCAGAAAATTCTACGAGCCACTGTGCCTTTTTGCAAATAGTTTCCTTAGAGACATGGACGCAGCAGAAGAAATTGTACAGGATCTTTTCTACAACTACTGGAAAAAACGAGAAACCATAAGTATCGGTATATCTATTAAATCGTACCTATACCAGGCGGTTAAAAACAACTCCCTGAAGTACATCGAGCACCAACAGGTAAAGCACAGGTACTCGCAGGAGGTAAAATCAGTGGTAGAGGAGACTACATACTGCGTAAATGAGGAGATGGAGGCTACAGAGCTAAATCATATTATCGAGAGTACCCTCAACCAGCTTCCCGAACGATGCAGAGAAATTTTTGTGATGAACCGCTTTGAAGGATTGAAGTACCATGAAATTGCCCATAGGCTTTCGATTTCTATAAAAACCGTTGAGGCGAACATGGGCAAAGCTCTAAAACTTTTTAGGTCAAACCTTAGGCAATACGACCAGTTGGCATACTAATAAAGCAGCAAGCTATGAAGTTCGATACCAATAACATGGAGCATTACAGCATGGTGGCAAAGTATCTTGCTGGGGAGATGGGTGCATCAGAAGCCAAACGATTCGAGGAAGTGGTTGACGAGCATCCTGAGAACAAAATTTTTTTTAACCAAATGAAAAAGGATTGGAAAACCGTGGAGAAAGGATTGAAGAAACCAAGGGTGGATGTGGATGAGGCCTGGACTAACCTCATTAATCGATTAAACAGCGATAATCTGATCGAAAGCAAAGTAACGGGTAGAGTAAGGCAGATGAATTGGATGAGCTGGGCCGCATCATTGGTTGCTCTCATCGCAATTGGAGGGATTCTTTTCTTATCGCTGGGCAGGCAAAGCGAAAACCTTCTGCTTGTAGAAACCAACTCCGAAATAGGCTCTTTTGTTCAAACCCTTGCCGATGGCTCAGTGGTTTACTTGGGTGCAAGCACCCAGATGCAGTATAGGAAAGACTTTGGAGAGAAAGATCGCCATGTTAGTCTTAACGGCGAAGCATTCTTCGAAATCGCTCATAACCTCGAGAAACCCTTTACCATTGAGGTTTTCGATAAAGTGGTTGAGGTTCTTGGAACTTCGTTTAACCTAAAATCGACAAGCAAAGAGCATTTCGAGTTGCAAGTGAAAACAGGCACTGTTAGAATTAAAGCATTAAACAATGCAGCGTTCTCGGTGATTGTATCGGCTGGCGAAATGGCTACACTTCTCGATAACCAAATAGTTAAAACTTCAATTCAAAGTAATAGCTTCGAGAGCTGGAAGAGCCATAAAATGAGATTTAAGGACGAGTCGATTGCCAAAATTATTGAGGTAATAAATAGAAACTACAACTCAAGCATAATCGTTGAATCTGAGATTATTGGAAGCAAAAGGATAACGGTTACTTTCCTCAACAGCGATCTCAACTCAATAGTTGAAGTGATATGCGCTACCCTTAACCTCGAAGCTAGGTTCGAGAATGGAAACATAATCCTTTCACAACCCTACGATTCATAGCACAAAAGGTTATGACAACAGATAGAATCCAAAGAAATGGTGTCTTTACTTTCTTGTTCATATTGTTGTCGGTTTTTGTTAGTCATACATCCAAGTCGCAAGAGGATATCCTTGCTCGAAGAATCAGTTTGTCCAACCAGAGGGCAACCATATACAGCGTTCTAAACCAGATTTCCGATAGCATTGGGTTTTACTTTGCCTACAGCAGCAAGGATGTGCCCAGCGATAAGGTGGTAAGGGTAAATATTTCTAACGCTTCTCTAAACGATGCCCTGAATCAAATTCTTGGCGACACATTGTTTCGATATAAGGTATTTGAAGGCCACATTCTCATCCAAAAAAAGGAGCTATCGCAAAAAAAAGCATCTTTCACCGAAGGTGAACAAACCCCACGAAACATCAACATAAGGGGAAGGGTGCTTGATGCTGGAACCCATGAGCCTCTCCAGTTCGCAACGGTAGGGATTCCCTCCATTGGCATGGGAAACATTACCAACCAAGATGGAACCTTTAACCTTAAAATTCCTCTTGATCACTCCGATGCAACCATACACATCTCTCACCTAGGTTACAAGACAAAGAAACTCTCGGCTCAGCTCCTCTCACAGCAACCCATCGACATCTTTCTTAGCACCGATTACATCTCGATTCAGGAGGTGTTTATCAGGAATATCGACCCACAAACGCTTGTAAAAGAGGCCGTATCACGTATCCCTCAGTTCTTTAGTTCTCACCCAATGTACCTCACCGCCTTCTATCGCGAAGGTGTTTTAAAAAGCAATAAGTACCAGAACTACTCCGAAGCTGTTTTTAGAATCTACAAGGCTTCTTACTCCAAAGCTTTCGATACGGATCAGGTGAAGCTAATTAAATCGCGCAAAATTCATAACGTTGAACAGGCCGATACGCTGAGCATTAAGCTACGCGGGGGCATAAGCAGTTCGCTTGTCTTAGATATTGCAAAGAACCTTCCCGATTTTTTTAATCCCGAAACCCAGGAATGGTTCACCTATACTCGTCACGATATCGTGTCAATTGGCGATAGAACAGCCTACGAGATTGCTTTTGAGCAGAAGAAGAACATAAGCGAACCCCTTTTCAGTGGTGTTATATACATTGATACTGAGAATCTGGCCATCCTTGGCTCCGATTTTGGCTTTAACCAGAGATGGGTATCGGTAATATCGGGAAGGTATGTACAGAAACGCAACAGAAAGTATATCATTAAGGCAGAAAGTATAACCTATTCAGTTCGTTACAAAGAGATAAACGGTAACTATTACATTAGCCATGTTAGGGGTGATCTAAAATTCAAGTATCGTAAGCGTAGGTCGTTGTTCTACAGCCCTTTTCACACGTTTCTTGAGCTGGCCACAACAAGTATCGACACCCTCAACGTTAAGCGCTTCGACCGGAGGGAGATAGAGCGGACAACCAGCGTTTTTGCCGATGAGGCACATGAGTTCGATGAGAATTTCTGGCGCGACTTCAACATCATTGCCCCCGAAGAAAGCGTGCTTGAGATGCTCAACCTTATCAACGCTAGGATTGAGAACATGGAGTTTTGAAATCGTAGACCTGTCTTCCCTGTCGGTTGACAGTTTTCCTGCCGGCATAGGCAGTGCAAATGCAAAATAGGCAGGCATGTTAATATGCCCTATACCTGCAATAAGCTTCACGATTTGCTGTAGTGCATCGTGATTGGTGTAGCCCCTATCGAGGAAGGGCTGCATGGCGCTGAGGCTCAGCAGGACATCGGCTGCATCGATGGGGAGGAGTACCCAGGTGAGTTGTTGTTTTCAAAGAACGCTAGGGCG
>CAYZSD010000169.1:0-7081 GCA_964481075.1 uncultured Rikenellaceae bacterium
GACCAGCACGGCACTTATGGTCATGTACGTGTTCGAGGTACTCCTCGTAGAAATTATCCATTGTAGAAAGAACAGGGTTTGGAGAGGTTTGCCCCAGACCACAAAGTGAAGCATCCTTAATCACAGAGCTAAGATTACGAAGTCTTTCCAGCTCTTCCATTGTACCTTTACCTTCACAAATTCGCTCTAGAACCTCGAAGAGTCTCTTGTTTCCAATTCGACAAGGCGAACACTTTCCGCAGCTCTCCTCAACGGTGAAATCGAGGTAGAACTTAGCTACAGAAACCATGCAGTCGTCCTCGTCCATAACAATCATACCTCCTGAGCCCATCATGGAGCCAGCAGCGATTAGGTTGTCGTAGTCGATTGGGGTATCGAGGTGTTTCTCGGTTAGGCAACCTCCCGATGGACCTCCGGTTTGAACTGCCTTGAATTTCTTGCCATCCTTGATTCCACCACCTATCTCATAAATTACCTCACGAAGGGTGATACCCATAGGCACTTCAATCAGACCAACGTTGTTGATTTTTCCTGCCAATGCGAAGACTTTTGTACCTTTACTCTTCTCAGTTCCAATGGATGAGAACCATTCGGCACCTTTTAGATAGATAACAGGAACATTGGCAAAAGTTTCAACGTTGTTCACGTTGGTTGGCTTTCCAAGGTATCCGCTCTCGGCAGGGAATGGAGGCTTAACGGTGGGTTCTCCCCTATCGCCTTCCATAGAATGAATTAGAGCCGTTTCCTCACCGCAAACGAAGGCACCTGCACCGTAACGAATCTCGATATCGAAATCAAAACCACTTCCCAGAATATCTTTTCCCAGAAGACCGTATTCGCGAGCCTGTGCAAGGGCAATCTTCAATCGCTCGATGGCAAGAGGGTATTCTGCGCGGATATAAATCAGACCTTTGGTTGCACCAATGCAGAAACCGTTGATTATCATGGCTTCGATTACCGAATGGGGATCTCCCTCAAGGATTGAACGATCCATGAATGCGCCGGGGTCGCCCTCGTCGGCATTACAAACCACATACTTTTGGTCGGCATGATTTTTGTGTGCAAACTCCCATTTTAAACCTGTAGGAAAGCCTCCACCACCACGCCCGCGGAGACCAGATTTCTTCATTTCGGCGATAGCCGCCTGTGCTCCCATTTCAAATACCATTCCAAGAGCCAAATAGCCATCGCGGGCAATATACTCTTCGATATTTTCGGGATTGATAACGCCACAGTTTCTAAGAGCAATTCGAATCTGCTTCTTGTAGAAGCCCATGTGCTTCGAATCGCTGATATGCTCTTTACTCTTTGGGTCGGTATAGAGCAATCGGTTGACCTTACGCCCTTTGATGATGTGCTCAGCTATAATCTCAGCAGCGTCGGAACTTTTCACCTGGGTGTAGAATGTGTTATCGGGTAGCACTTTCACAATGGGTCCCTTCTCGCAGAAACCGAAGCAGCCAGTCATGATTACTTGGACATCGTTCTCAAGTCCATTGGCTGCTAGTTCCCTCTTCAGGCTCTCCACAATGGGGTCGCTCTCCGAAGCTCGGCATCCTGTTCCACCGCAAACGAGCAGATGCGATTTGTATTTTGCCATTATTGTATCCTCCTTTAGCGGTTATTAATTATCTATTGTATTGTAATTCATTGGGATAATCCCCTCAACCAGCTCACCATTCTTGATGTACTTCTCGATAATCTCATCGGCTTTCTGGTTGTCAACAAAGCCAAAAACAACAGGTTCTTGGTTAGGAAGCTTCACCTCGATGGTGGGCTCAGCGTAGCAGTACCCCATGCATCCGGTTTGTGTAACCACTGCATCGATGCTTCGTTTTTCAAGTTCTTCGATAAAGAACTCCATGACGGTTTTGGCACCTGAGGCAATACCACAGGTTGCCATAGCCACCTTAACCTGAACACGGCTTTCGGGGTCCTCACCCTTTTCTCTAAGGTCAATCTTCGATTGAAGTTGTTCCTTCATCTTCTTAAGATCGGCCAACGATTTAACTTTATTCATAGCGGGTCTCCTTCTTTATGTTATTTTATTAACAATCGGTCTGAAAAAAATTAAGTGCAAAATTATACAAAATGTAAAACATTTTATGTAAAGAAATTATGTTTAATAACCTAGGTTGACAATTTATAATTCTTCTAAATTCGAGGCTATCATCTCGCGAAGCATTTTTACCACTTCTGGAGCGTTAATTGGTATTCCATCGAGAACTTCCTTCACCTCTTGCGTGCTGAAAACGTACTGATTAGCATTCTTAGAACCGGTGAATATAAAATCGATACTGGGATTACCCGATACCAGAAGCACAATGACACCAACGATATCACCTAAGGGTTGCCTGTCGATATGGCTCAAACCAAGGGTTGCCGTAACAGTGGTTCCCCTACCCTCCATAGATTCAATGAGCAATCGACCACCGGTGGATTTACAGGCATCGTAAAGCAGAGGAAGTCCAAGGCCAACCTTTCGGGTGGTTCTGCTTGTTGTGTAAGGATCAGTAACTTTCATAAGCATTTCTGGGGACATACCCTTCCCGTTATCCTTAATCATAATAGTCATCAAATCCTTTCCAGAATCCTCCTCCACAGCAATCTCAATAAGCGTAGCTGAAGCAGTAATGGAATTCTGAGCAATATCCATTATATGTAAGGAGAGTTCTTTCAAAATGCACTCTAATTTACTGAACAATAAACTTCTTTACACATTTCTTCTGGTTCACATTAAAACTGATGAAGTAAGCACCTGGTTTTATGTTTGTTAATGGTATTCTATGAGTGTTAGAAGAGTTACGTTCGTCTAAAGTAGAAGACATAACTTTCCGACCTAAGATATCAAAAACCGAGAAGGTAGTAGTGCCAGGCATATCTCCCTGAAAGACAACATATAGCTCATCCCTTGCGGGATTTGGAAATATGTTGAACTTGTTGTCATTTACTTTTTCTTGAAACACCTCACCTACTGGATCTTGCAATTTGAAGATAAAAACTTGTTTTGATGGAATCCCATGAAGTTCTATGCTATGCATTCCATCAATTTGTTCAATGGTAACTTGATGGTTTTCATTTTGCAATAGTTCAACAAGGGAGAAATTCCCAACAATTTCCTCGTCAAGTGTTGTTCTAAGGTTAACTACCTCAATATCATCATCACTAAGGTTTGCAACAATTAGAACATGCTCATTTTGAAAATGCCTTATAAATGAGTAAACCGAAGGTGATGAGGAAAGAACGGCTCTGTAATTGCCCCTTCGAAGTGAAATCTCTTGATTTCGAAGGGTTACAAGCTTTCTGTAGTGCTGCCAAAGCGAGCTGGGATCGTTCTGCTGAACTTCTACATTTTTATAAGAATAATCAGAGTTTACAGGCCGCCAAGGAGTTACGTTTGAAAACCCAGCATAAGCTGAACTGTTCCATTGCATCGGGGTACGAATATTTTCATCTGGCTTTACCCCCGTCATACCTATTTCCTCGCCATAGTATATATAGGGTATCCCGGGTAAGGTAAGTAGAATGGTAGCAGCTAATTTGGCTTTTGCCTCATCGTGTCCAAGAAGGTTCATCACCCTGTTTATATCGTGGTTTGTAAGAAATGTACCGAACTGCATGTAAGGATAAGCGGCCATTACATTCTGTATCCTCGACTCAAGGGGTGAGGCAACTCCATTGTTTACAGAGTATAGAATCGATTCAGCCAATTCAAACTCAAAGCAGTAATCAAGCCCCCCGTCGTTCACATAGGTCTGAGCAATTTCGGTTGTAGTCCACGCCTCTCCAACCGAAAAAGCCTTGTCGTTTATAGATTTATAGAAAGTACGAAAGTCCTTCCAGAATTGAATGGTTTCTGGAGTGTCCTCTAGAGAATACTCATTTTCAATCATATACTTAACAGCATCCAATCGGAAGCCATCAACATTCATTTCCTCGAGCCAGAATCGAGCCACATCAAAAATTTCATCTTTAACTTCTGGGTTTGTATAGTTTAAATCTGGCATACCCGACCAAAAGATACCATAGTAGTAGTATCCGTTCCTGTAGTGCCAAACGTTTTGGCCCCATGGGCCAGTTGTTCCAGGGTTATTGTTTCTCCAAACGTACCAATCCCTTTTGGCAGAGCTAGGGCTTGACGACTGCACAAACCATGGATGCTGGCTCGAGGTGTGGTTCATAACTAGGTCAATGATAACCTTAATGCCTCGGTTGTGCGCTTCCTGTATGAAAGTTTTAAAGAGAGCGTTGGTGCCGTAATCCTCTTCAACAGTTCTATAGTCAGTTACGTCATACCCGTGATAGCTAGGCGATTGTTGAATTGGCATAAGCCAAATTCCGGTGATTCCAAGATCAGTGTTGGTGGCTGGATTCCCATCGTTAAGGTAATCGAGCTTGTCGATTAGCCCTTGTAGGTCGCCCTTACCATCGCCATCACTATCCTTGAAACTTCGAACAAAAACTTCATAAAAAACGGCATCGTTCCACCAAAAAAAATGTTTCTCGTCAACCCGTATATGATTGGAAAAGGTTCTGGATGCTGTTTCACTATTACCATTTGTTACAGAAAGGGTTACAGAATATCTACCAGGCGAAGCATAGCTTACTGTTGGATAGCTAATTGTTGATGAAGAGGGCGTTCCTCCAGGGAATGACCAACTCCATGAAACTGGATTGCCGTTCGACACATCGACAAATTGAACTTGTTCGCCTACTTCGAGGAATGTACTTGAGGAATAGACTCTTACATCTAGGGCATTGGGTGGAATCTCATCGCTATACCAGAATTCCACCACCCCATCCTGGATCACCGTGTATGAGCGATTCGGTCCTCCTCCAGGGAATTCCTCCCTACCATTCCATGCTCCATTGATTCGACATTTGAACTCAACCGTTGTACCAATGTTAAGCGCAATTGACACCACATAAATTCCATCGCCCTCATTATCGTACATGGGAGTTAGGGTTGAGCCCCAACCATTGAAAGTGCCAGCTATATCGACTGTTTCGGAAGAAGGAAAGAACTTTTCCAACTCTATCTGGTAGTTCATGTTCACACGAAATTGAACATTAGTTGTTTGAGCAACTGAGACGAATACAAGATAGAAAAGGATAATTGTAAGGGGTAATCTTTTCATTCCAAATTTTTTTTTCATTATTGATTAAAATGGTGTTTTTACATATCGACCGCTCTCACCTTTGAGTGCCATTGCCAATTCTACAAAGTTAGGATTATCTAGAAAATATTCAGTATAAACAGTACCTAATTGATTCGGAAAATGGGCATCGGAATTTTTGATTAGAGTAGGATTTCCAAGATAACTATGCTTTTGAAGAAAATTGTATGAGTTTGTATTTCGAAATATTTCAAGCGCATCAAATTTTAAGTCGGGCGGAATAAAACCGAGCTGGCTGGTAATACTAAACATGGGTCTATCGACATGAGCCGGGATGAAAAGTCCACCCAAATTGTGAACTGTTCGTTCCACCTCATTTACTCCAACATTCAATGCTGATATAAGTAAGGGTTTCACCTCTTCCAGAATCTCATCGTTCTCATTTACAACTACCTGATGCCCAAAATGGTCAGGGTCGTTGGGGAGGTATGGCAGGTTAGTGTCTAAAAAATTTTGGAATATTTCTCGTTGCTCATCTGTCTCGAAAAGGCAAAGGCAATGAGCCTCCTCGCGGGTGGTTACCTCTGCTCCAAACAATACGGTTATGCCGTAAGGTTCGGCAAGACGATGGATTATTGGCCCATGAAGAGTGCTGTTATGGTCGGTAATGGCAATGATATCGAGCCTGCAAGCCTTTGCCACCGCAACAATATTGCTTGGGCTCATGTCCAAATCGCCGCAAGGCGAAAGGACTGTGTGAATATGTAGGTCGGCTCGAAAGAATTGCATGTTGGGTAATAATCTTCAACATTGAAAAGTACAAAAAAATGATTATGACTCATTCTTTAGTAACTCGTAAATTTTTCCTGCAATCTCAAAAGTTTCCATGTCAGTTCCCAAGATGGGGATAGCCTCTCTATTGCTTTGCTCTGCTGTATCAGGCTCAGGTTCAATTCCTTTTACAAGAATAATGGCAGCCAATTCCTTTAATGAAGCTATAGCCATCACGTTCTTGTGGCTCTGAAGGGTAATCCATACGCTTCCTGCATCGGCATGCCCCATCACGTCGCTCAGGAGGTCAGAAACATATCCACCCTCTACTTCATTGTTTAAGCCTTCTTCTCCAGCAAACACCTTTAGGTTAAGTGTTTTAATGATGTCATTTACTTTCATGTCGGTTGTCGGTTATCGGCCTGCCTGTCGGCAGACAGGTTGTCAGTTCATACTTTTACATTCAATATTTTACACCTGACTGCCGTCAGGCAGGTTTTACATTTTACATTTTCTTTTTATCCTTTATCCTTATACCCTTTCACCTTATTGCAATCCTTTTGGAATCTATCTTTTCCCCATATTTTTTCCATGATTCGAAACGAGTGGTCGGGATGAAGTTTTCGGGACTGTTCCATTGTTTTCTGAAGGAAGATACAGTGCGAGATGGCAGCCTTACGTCTTACAATATCTTCAGCTAACGCCTGACACGTAGGAGCACCACATGCCCCACAATCAATGCCTGGAAGGAAACACATGATTCTCTGAACCCTTTCCATCTTCCTCATTGCCTTAGCCATGTTCTCGTCGAACTTAAGCATGCTTCGAGGCTTAACAGGCTCAATATTAATGCTTTTCAAAACAAAATCTCGTTTTTTCTCAATAGGGTTTTCTAAAGGTTTTGAAATGCCTTTCTGTTCTTCTGCAAGTTTTAGCGAGCGAAGTCGCATCCGTTCGACGGTTAGGAAACGATTGCTCGCAGTAAGAACCCCTCCAGCACAACCCTCATCACAAGCTCTAAGCTCAAGAAAATCTACATCTGAGATCTTATCGTTTTCTATCTCCTCAAGAAAATCAACTACATTATTGAGACTATCAATTGCAAGGCATCGTCCAGAAACTAAGCTAGCCTCACCGCTGGTTAGGCTCCAAAGGATGCTCTGAGGGTCAGCATTGTCTGAATTACGCTCCTT
>CAYZSD010000170.1:0-6861 GCA_964481075.1 uncultured Rikenellaceae bacterium
TTGCCCGAAATCTAATAGATTACCAAAAGATTTTTTTCAACAACAACCTAATACGTAGTAATAACATAAAACGCTGCAATGAATTGAGATAATTTACGGTTTAGATGAAACAACTGAAGAAGTAAATTTTCTGAGACCAGTCCTTGCAATTGGGGTGTTTGAGTATTTGTGGTTGAAATCTGCTTCGGTTGAATTAACTACTTCTATTGTATTTAAGCAATTAGTGTCGATAATGGGTTTTACAAAGCTGCTAACACCTATTGGAAGCTTATGGTTCCAGGGGCAAACTTCCTGGCAGATATCACAGCCAAAGCACCATCCGTTTAAACTAAAAACCTCCTCTTGAGAAAGGGGTGATTTCTTTTCAATGGTTAAATAGGATATGCACTTTCTTGAATCGATAATCATTGGGGCAAGAATTGCTCCAGCGGGACAGGCATCGATGCAACGCGTACAATTTCCACAATGGTTTGGGACGCTTTTAATTGATGGCTCAATTTCTCGGTCAACGATAAGCTCACCTATAAACACATAAGACCCCATCTTAGGATGTATAAGCAGGCTGTTCTTGCCAATCCAACCCAAGCCAGATCTCATTGCCCAGGCACGCTCAAGAACTGGAGCCGAATCGACAAAAGCACGACCATTTACTTCACCAAATTGATGTCTTAGCTTTTCCAGCATTGCCCAAAGCATACCTTTCATCGTTGTATGATAGTCAGCAGACAGAGCATACCTCGATATTTTTGGGGGAGTCGTAGAAATCTCATGATTTCCTGTGAAATAATGAAGAAGCACAGTAACAATACTTTTTGCCTTGGGAACCAAACTGATTGGGTCAATCCTTTTCTCAATGTTTCGAGCCATATACACCATTTCACCGTGCATACCATCACGAAGCCAATTCTTTAGCCTTTCTCCATCTTCTGTAAGGGGTACAGCAGAGGATGTCCCGCAAGCATCAAATCCAACTTCTTTAGCTATTGATTGTATGTCAGTTAAGGGTATGATTTTTATTTGGTTTTGTGAGAGTTGATTTTTTATTTTATCAATTACCTTAAATTCTCTTCAAAGAAAAGAAAATTAAATCGAATCGCTATATTTGTAGATGAAATTCATTGACTTTGATTCAAAAATCATGGTGAGATTATTAATTCTTGTCCTATCGTTTTTCCTCTCAACCTTTAGCCTTCAAGCGCAGGACAAACTAGCCAAATTTCAGGCAAAATACGATAATGCAGCCGCAAACACCGAAAAAGTTGAGACGGAGATAAGCTTAATTGAGGAATCCATTGAAGAGGGCAAAAGCCTTATCGTAACCTCAAAGAAAGATTTAAAGGTTCATAATAAGGAGCTGAAAGAGCTATCGAAAACGTATGACAAGAACGTTAAATCCATCAGCAAGAGGATGAAGTACATGGACAAGCTTGACAGGGTTATTGCCAACGATGAGCTAAAAAACCTTGGTGTTGAGTATAAGACTGAGCACAAAAAGCTTATGGGGATGATAAAGGAGAGTAACAAGGCACAGGTAAAGGGTAAAGGTCAGGTTGATAAAGGCAAAGCCAGCTTGAAGAAAACTAAACAAAAGCTAAAGGACGCCAAAGCAAAGCAAAAGGCAGCTCAGAAAAACCTTGCTGCCATTGAGAAAAAAATTGCTCAGAGTAATTAAGACACAAAAATGTAGTAACCCTAAACAACCACGTTCACAATCTTATTTGGAACAATAATTATCTTGCGTATCGATTTACCATCGAGATATCTTGCAGTAAGTTCACTCTCAACCACCAGTTTCTCAACTTCTTCCTTTGGGAGGTTAAGTGGCACCTCTAGGGTGAATCGGGTTTTTCCGTTGAAAGAAACGGGGCAGGTGAAAGTGCTTTCAATCAGAAATTCCTCCATGAATGCTGGCCACTGCGCTTCGCAAACGCTGGTTCCATGTCCGAGCAGTTGCCACAATTCCTCGGAAATGTGGGGCGCAAAGGGGGCTAGTATAACAGTTAGTGGTTCAAGTACTTCGCGCTTGCTACACTTCAGCTCTGTGAGTTCGTTTACGCAAATCATAAACGCAGAAACCCCGGTGTTGAAGCTGAATTTCTCAATGTCTTCGCTTACCTTTTTTATAGTTTTGTGGATGGCTTTTAGCTCCTCCCTGCTTGCGGGTTCATCGCATATACATGGCTGATTCTTGCCATCGTGGTATAACCGCCACAGGCGGCGTAAGAACTTGTGAACACCATCGATTCCATTTGTATCCCATGGTTTCGATAGCTCTAAGGGCCCAAGGAACATCTCGTACATGCGAAGGGTATCAGCCCCATATCGCTCAATAATAACATCGGGGTTAACCACATTGTACATACTCTTGCTCATCTTCTCCACGGCCCAACCGCAGATGTACTTGCCATTCTCGAGGATAAACTCAGCGTTGGTAAATTCGGGTCGCCATGAACGAAATGCGTCTAAGTCAAGCACATCGTTTTCGACGATGTTAACATCAACATGAATTTCTGTAACATCATAATCCTTCTTGAGGTTGAGTGAAACGAACTGGTTGGTTCCTTTCACCCTATACACAAAGTTTGAGCGGCCTTGGATCATCCCCTGGTTAATCAGTTTCTTAAAGGGCTCATTGTTGCAAACTAAGCCAAGATCAAACAAGAACTTGTTCCAGAAACGAGAGTAAACAAGGTGCCCTGTAGCATGTTCGGTCCCACCGATATAGAGGTCAACATTCTCCCAGTATTGATTCGCTTCCTTTGAAACCAACTCCTTATCGTTTTTGGGATCCATGTAGCGAAGATAGTAAGCCGAAGAGCCAGCAAAACCAGGCATGGTGCTTAGTTCGTAGGCGTAACCTTCGGCAGTATGCCAATTCTTGGCACGGCCAAGGGGTGGTTCGCCTTTTTCGGTGGGTAAATAGGCATCGACTTCGGGAAGTTCAAGCGGTAACTTATTCTCTTCCAATGGATAGGGCATGCCATCCTTAAAAAATATTGGGAAAGGTTCGCCCCAGTAGCGCTGGCGACTAAATATTGCATCGCGAAGGCGATAGTTCACTTTCTTTTTGCCAAGTCCTTGTTGTTCAATGAAGTCATTGATTTTCGTAATCGCAATCTTAACATCAAGGCCATTAATAATATCACTGTTGATTACAATTCCTTCCTTCGAATCGTACGATTCCTGCCAGGTTGCTGGATCAGAGGGTGTTTCGCCTGGGCGAATAACCGTTTGAACTATTGGTAAACCGAAGGTTTTGGCAAATATAAAATCGCGGCTATCGTGGGCAGGAACAGCCATAATGGCACCTGTACCGTAACCTGCCAAAACGTACTCGCTTATCCAAATGGGGATATGCTCTTTGGTGAAGGGGTTAATAGCAAAGCTGCCGGTAAATTGCCCTGTAACCTTCTTGGCATCTGCTTGTCGTTCGCGTTCGGTTTTGCGCTTTGCCAAAGCTATATACTCTTCAACTGCATGCTTGTATTCTGGCTTCGTAAGCGATTCAACCAGTTCACTTTCTGGGGCTAGCACCATGAAGGTTGCTCCGTAAATGGTATCGGGGCGAGTTGTGAAGACTAGGATTCCTTGGTCGCTACCTTCTATCGTAAAGGTAACCTCAGCCCCTTCGGAGCGTCCGATCCAGTTACGCTGGATTTCCTTCAAGGAATCGGTCCAGTCGATGGTTTCTAGATCGTTGAGCAACCTTTCGGCATAAGCCGAAATTCGAAGGCACCACTGCTTCATCTTTCGCTGCTCAACGGGATGACCACCACGAACCGAAAAACCCTCCTTCACCTCATCATTGGCAAGCACGGTACCCAAAGCAGGACACCAGTTAACCATGGTATCGGCAAGGTATGCCAGACGATAAGCCAATAGGATTTCCTGCTGCTCCTTCTCAGTCATCTTCTTCCATTCCTGAGCAGTAAACGAAACAACATCGCTGCAGGAAGCATCAACCTTTGTGTTGCCATTTGTTTCGAACTCCTTCACAAGGTTTTCGATAGAATCAGCCTTTTGGGTTGAATTGTTATACCAATGCTTAAACATTTGAATAAATGCCCATTGGGTCCAATGGTAGTAGTTAGGGTCACACGTACGCACCTCACGATCCCAGTCATAGCTAAAACCTATCTTATCGAGTTGCTCGCGATACCTTTTAACATTATTCTCTGTTGTAATTGCAGGATGTTGACCTGTTTGTATAGCATATTGTTCTGCTGGAAGGCCAAAGGCATCGTAACCCATGGGGTGAAGGACGTTGAATCCGTTCAATCGCTTATAGCGTGAGTAGATATCGGAAGCAATATATCCTAGAGGGTGACCCACATGAAGCCCAGCCCCCGAAGGGTATGGGAACATGTCGAGTACATAGTATTTTGGTCTGGAATGGTCGATATCAACTTTGTAGGTTCTATTTTCTTTCCAAAAGTGCTGCCATTTCTTCTCTATCTCAACGAAATTGTAATCCATAAAGCCAATTATTATGTTTTTTTGAACTTGCAAAGATAGAAAAAGTGCTGGAATACAATAAAAGAAGAGCAGGAGTTTTAGTTTACCCGAACGCCAAGAATTGTAACATCATCAACCTGATGGTTGGTGCCAATCCATTGGTTAAAAGTACTTTCAAGGATTTCTTTTTGTATAGATAGGTTCTTATCCGCACTCTGAATTAGCAGTTCCCTAAACCTTTTTGAACCAAAACGCTTTTTATCTGGCCCGCCAAACTGATCAGCAAATCCATCGGAGAAAAGGTAAAGGAGATCACCTTTTTCTAGCTGAATGGTTTGCTGAGTAAAAGGCTCCATACGGATATGTATTGCAACAGGGTTTTTGTTTGGCTTAAGTTCAGCAAAGCCGTCCTTGTTTTTTATAACCCAGCATGGGTTATTTGCTCCACAGTAGGTCATTATCATTGAATTGACATCCAACATGCAGAGAGACATGTCCATACCATCCCTTCGTGAACCTACCTCATCCTTTTGCCTCAGAGCCTCAATAATTAAGCTGCGTAAATCCTCGATAATCTGACTGGGCTCTTTTACCCCTTTGTAACGAACAATTTCGTTCAAAAACGATATCCCTAGTATGCTCATAAATGCTCCTGAAACCCCGTGGCCAGTACAATCGGCTACAGCAAAGTAAACCCTATTATCCTCTTGGAACAGCCAGTAAAAATCACCACTAACAATATCCAATGGCTTATGTATAATGAAATAGCTTGAGAACAACGTTTTGAATTGCTCATCGGGGGGTAGCATTGTTTGCTGGATATTCAAAGCATAGCTTATACTTTCGGTAAGATGGTGGTTAATGCTTTCAAGTGTTGACTTTTGCGAAATAACCAAATCGCGCTGTGTCTCAATTTCATCACGTTGGCTGATAATTTCGTCGTGCTGTGTTTGAATGTACTGGTTTTTTTCGAAAAGCTTATGGTTTGCTATTTTTAGCTTTCTATTAAGCTTGTAAAATCCAAAAAGGAAAAAACCTATTACTATTGAGCCTATGGTTGAAAAGCCTATTAGCGTTCTTTGTCTTTTAATTGTAGCCTGATTTTTGAGCAATTCTTTGTCTTTGCGTTCACTTTGAAAACGTGCATTAAGAAGATTAATCTGCTTGCTTATATTCTCTCCTGAAACAGAGTCCTCATATTCCCTTGATATGATATAGTGTTCCAATGCTTTTTTATAGTTCCCAATTCTATTATAGTATTCAAAATAGCTCATATAAATATTGCTTAGAACATCCTTTTTCCCAACTTGTTTACCCAAATTTTTGGCACTGTCCAAGTAGAGCAACGCTACGCTATCGTTATTCAATTTGAAATGTGAATCGCTAGCATTTGCATAGGAAGCGGTGAGCCCCCATAAGTCTTCCCTGTACTTTTTAGTTAGTTCGATTGACTTGTAATAGAAATATAATGCTTTTTTATAGTCTCCTAGCTTTTTGTAGGTTTCGCCTATATCGTGGTAAGAAAATGACAGGTATGCAGGTTGTTTCAATCTTTCTCTAATTATCAGAGCCTTCTGTTGAAAAGCAAGGGCTTTATCGAAATCCTCGATAAAAGCGTAAAGATTACCAAGTTCATGTAGTATTACGTGGTAATAGCTATCGTTTTTTGTTGTATCGATAATACTTAACGCCTGGTTGAAGTAGAAGAATGCTTTTTCGAAGTTGTTTGTGTTTCTAAAAACAAAAGCAGAATATACAAAAACCTCCTCCCTGAACTCCTTGAATTCTTTTTCTTCTACAAGGTTTAAATTATTCAAAATACCTTCAGTAGCTATGTCGTAGTTTCCTTTGAGCGAGTACACGTAGCTTAACCTGTTGGATGAACGAATGATATATTGCTTGTCGTCTAGTGTTTTTGCTCTTTCAAAGGCTTTTTGATAGTACTCAATGGCTCCGTCAAAGTCAGGGATTTTTTCATAAAAAAGACCTATCTCAAAAAGCAAACTTGGTGCTGTTTTGTATGAAGATGAACTTAATACAGAATCAATTAGCCGTGTACATTCAAACATGCTTTCCATCGAATCCTTTAGGAAGAAGTGGTAAGAAAGCTCTAGCATGGCTTTGCATGAAACATTTGGATCGGTAGTAAGCCTCGTAGTTGCTTTCAGACTATCAACATAGGAATCAGCATGTAAAATCAACGTGCTGCAAACCAAAAAAATACACAAAAAAAATTTTCTCACGACCTGTACTTTATAAGAAAACAATGATAGATAAATCTCAGCAAATATCAAACCAAATAAAAGTGCTAAATTTGCAGCAATTTTATTTTTCTATGAGCGAGAATACGATACTAATTAAACTTGAAGGTTTAAGAAGAAAATTTGAAGAGATTGGTCAACAGAT
>CAYZSD010000171.1:0-3342 GCA_964481075.1 uncultured Rikenellaceae bacterium
AAGATGGAGAACCTCGGTATCTACGAGGTTGCCGAGGAAGATCTGGCTCTCTGCGAGTACGTTTGCACATCGAAAACAGAGGTACAAAGCATAATTCGAGAAGGGATTGAGTTGATGATAAAGGAATTAGGATAATGCAGTATTAATAATTTTTTATGAAACCATTACGAAATCTTTTGGACAGGATAAAACCCAGCTTCGAGAAAGGGGGGCGGTTCGCAATGTTCCACTCCACGTTCGATGCCTTCGAAACATTCCTGTTCGTACCAAACAAGGTAACCCAGAAGGGTAGCCACATCCGTGATGCCATGGACATGAAACGAACCATGAGCATGGTAATCATCGCAATGATGCCAGCCTTGCTCTTTGGGATGTGGAACGTTGGCTACCAGAACGCACTGGCAACTGGGGCATCAACAGAATTTTGGGAGGTCTTCACCTTCGGGCTTATCAAGGTGCTACCAATAATCGTTGTGTCCTATGGAGTTGGACTAGGTATCGAATTCGCCTTCGCCCAGATCCGTAAACACGAGGTGAACGAGGGGTACCTGGTTACAGGGATGCTCATCCCACTCATTGTCCCAGTTGATATCCCCCTCTGGATGGTTGCACTTGCCGTTGCCTTCACCGTAGTGATAGGAAAGGAGGTGTTCGGGGGAACAGGGATGAATATCTTCAACCCAGCGCTGCTTGCAAGGGCATTCCTCTTCTTTGCATACCCATCGCACATGAGTGGCGATTATGTTTGGGTTGCTGGACTATCCAAGGGAGAGGGGATAATCGATGGATTTTCAGGGGCAACGCCATTGGCGAATGCTGCTGCACACCAAATCGACAAGCTGCCTTCTGCAATGGATATGTTCCTTGGATTTATCCCAGGCTCCATTGGCGAAACATCAACGCTTGCCATTGCTTTGGGTGCATTTATCCTAATCCTAACGGGGATAGGAAGCTGGAAGATTATTGTTTCAACTGTTGCTGGTGGGTTGACGATGGGATACATATTCAATGCCTTTGGGGTAAATCCTTTCATGCAAATTCCAGCTTGGCATCATATCATCATGGGTGGATTTGCCTTCGGTGCGGTATTCATGGCCACCGACCCCGTAACGGCATCGCAAACCGAGAAGGGGAAATGGATTTACGGATTCCTAATCGGTCTCTTTGCCGTTCTTGTTAGGGTGGTTAACCCCGCATACCCTGAGGGGATGATGCTTGCCATCCTTCTGATGAACGCCTTTGCACCGCTAATTGACCATTACGTGATTGAGGCAAGCATCAGCAAACGAAAAAAACGTGCAGCAAAAGCTGCCCGAAATACTTAACATCTCATAGCCATGAACAAACAGAGTAATCTTTACATATTCCTCTATTCGTCTGTAATGGTTATCATTGTTGCAGCCTTACTCTCATTGGCTTCCACAGCGTTACGACCATTCCAACAGAAGAATATTGAAACAGAAAAAAAGCTAGATATTCTCAAATCGGTTGGAGGAGCCAAAGAAGTTGGTACTGCAAAAAATAAGCACGAATACGTTGGCAATGAATTTAAAAAGGTTATCGTCGAACAATTTGTTATCAATCAAAAGGGTAATAGAACTGAGGGAGTTGACCCATTTACAGTAAACCTCAAGGTAGAGTTTGCTAAACCTGCAAATGAGCAAAACCTGCCAGTATTCGTTGCCAAAATGGATGATGGCACTCAGAAGTATATCCTTCCACTTTTAGGAAGAGGTCTTTGGGGCCCAATCTGGGGCTACATCTCTCTTAATGATGATTTTAACACCATCTACGGTGCTTCATTTGCCCATAAGTCGGAGACACCAGGGCTTGGGGCCGAAATATCTACTTCCGATTATCAGAGTCAGTTTAGAGGTAAACAAATATTTCGAAACGAAAACTTTGTCTCAGTTTCTGTAGTCAAGGGTGGGGCTTCATCGAATGATCCATTTAGCGTCGATGCTGTTTCAGGTGGAACGATAACAAGCCAAGGGCTTGAGGATATGATTAAGAATTGCCTTTCAGGTTATCAAGAATTTTTTAAGAAATCAAAAGCAATAAACCATGAGCGTGAAGATTGAAAGCGAACCATTATTTTCGGCTAAAAACATAAAGCTGATTACCGATCCCATCAATCGCAATAATCCAATAACCGTTCTTGTGCTCGGTATTTGTTCGGCTCTTGCTGTTACTGTAAAGTTAGAACCTTCAGTGGTTATGGCTATATCAGTAATTGCCGTACTGGTCTTTGCCAATCTAATTACTTCTCTTCTCAGAGAAACAATCCCACCAAGGATAAGGATTATTGTTCAGCTTGTTATCATCGCTTCGCTTGTTATCCTTGTCGATGAAATTCTTAAGGCCTTTGCTTACGATGTGAGCAAGCAGCTTTCGGTATTTGTGGGGCTAATCATCACCAACTGTATCATCATGGGTCGCCTCGAAGCATTTGCGCTTGGTAACAAACCATGGCCAGCAACCCTCGATGGATTAGGAAATGGGGTAGGATATGGTATTATTCTTGTTATTGTTGGTTTTTTCAGGGAACTGCTAGGTTCAGGAACAATATGGAGCTATCGGGTCATCCCCGATTCCTTCTACATCAAGAATGGTGGATTCTACGAGAATAATGGCCTTTTCATTCTCCCTCCAATGGCTCTAATCATTGTTGGGATAATAATCTGGATTCAGCGCAGTCGCACTCGTGAACTTATTGAAAAAGACTAGAATATGGAAAACCTTCTAAGTATCTTCGTTAAGTCAATCTTTGTTGACAATATGATTTTCGCATACTTCCTTGGTATGTGCTCGTATCTGGCAGTATCGAAGACGGTGAAAACTTCAGCTGGTTTGGGTATTGCCGTCATCTTTGTGCTGGGTATTACAGTACCTGTCAACTATCTCATTAACAACTATCTTCTCTCTTCAGGTGCGTTGAAGTGGATTAGCCCTGCCCTTGCTGATATGGATCTTAGCTTCCTCACCTTCATCATGTTCATTGCGGTGATAGCTTCCATGGTGCAGTTGGTGGAGATGATCATCGAGAAATTTTCGCCAGCTCTGTACAGTTCCCTAGGAATTTTTCTTCCGCTTATTGCCGTAAACTGTGCAATTCTTGGAGGAGCACTATTCATGCAGGAACGTGAGTATGCTAACCTAACCGAGGCAACCGTATTCGGCTTAGGTTCAGGCGTTGGCTGGTTCCTTGCCATTGTGGGGATTGCAGCAATCCGAGAGAAGCTGAAGTACTCCAATGTGCCTGCTCCCCTCCGGGGATTGGGTATTACCTTTATTATAACAGGCCTCATGGGCATTGCCTTTATGACGTTTATGGGGATAAAG
>CAYZSD010000171.1:3442-6853 GCA_964481075.1 uncultured Rikenellaceae bacterium
TAGCATCAAACCTAACCATTATTTTTTCTGCCATAGTAGTTTTTTTGCTGGTTATCAGCCTACTCGTGGCTGTGCTACTCTACGCCAAGAAGAAATTAACCCCCCAAGGAGAGGTTACGCTCACCATTAACGACGAACGGGAAATAAAAGTGGAACCGGGTAGTACGGTATTAACCACCTTGAGTAACAACGGTATATATTTGCCTTCGGCATGTGGGGGCGGAGGAACATGTGCCATGTGCAAGTGCCAGGTGCTTGAGGGCGGGGGAACCATTCTTCCCACGGAGGTTGGCTACTTCACACGCCGCCAGCAGATGGATAGCTGGAGGCTTGGCTGTCAGGTTAAGATCCGCGAGGACATTAAGATTAGGGTGCCAGAGGAGGTAATGGGCATCAAGAAATGGGAGTGCGAAGTGGTATCGAACAAGAATGTTGCAACTTTCATAAAAGAGTTTGTGGTTAAGCTTCCGGAAGGCGAGAAACTTGAATTCCGCTCTGGCGGTTACATACAAATCGATGTGCCCAAGGTAGAGGTCGATTTCTCAAAGGATATCCACGTTGAGGAGGAGTACCGCGATGAATGGGATAAGTTCAGAATGTGGGATCTGAAAATGAAAAACACAGAAGAGACCTACAGAGCCTACTCAATGGCTAGTCATCCTGCGGAGAATGAGATTATCATGCTAAATGTACGAATCGCCACACCGCCCTGGGACAGGGCAAAGAATGCCTTTATGAACGTGAACCCTGGCGTATGCTCCAGCTTCATCTTCTCCCGTAAGCCGGGCGATAAGGTTTTCATCAGTGGGCCTTATGGTGAGTTCTTCATCAAGGATTCGCAAAACGAGATGATGTTCATTGGGGGAGGAGCTGGCATGGCACCCATGCGATCGCATATCTTCCACATGTTCAATACTGTGAAAACCGGAAGGAAGGCCTCGTTCTGGTACGGTGCCCGCTCCCGTAGGGAAATTTTTTACGAGGAGCATTTCCGCACCATTGAGAAGAACTTTCCAAATTTTAAGTTTCATATCGCTCTTTCGGAGCCAAAACCCGAGGACAACTGGACGGGTTATACGGGCTTCATCCATCAGGTAATCCTCGATAACTACCTTTCAAAGAACGATGCCCCCGAGGATATCGAGTACTACTTATGTGGTCCACCCATGATGAACGAAGCTGTGTTCAAAATGCTCTACGATTTGGGCGTACCCGATGAGATGATTTCCTTCGACGATTTTGGAGGATAGACTTTCTAATTTCACCTAAATTATGGCAGGGCGAAAAGGCAGCAAGTACTACGATATCTTCCTGAAACATAGGGTTTGGCTCGAGAACATCCACGGTCAGGACATTGTTGGTGGAGGTAAGTTCGACCTTCTTCTTACCATCGAAGAGCTAGAGTCGCTCACTGCTGCGGCTCAAAAGCTAGGCGTTAGCTATAGGAAGGCATGGGGAAATCTCAGGGAGATAGAGCTCCAGCTAGGATTTCCCATTGTAGATAAGTTAAGGGGCGGAAAGGAGGGGGGCAAGACCATCCTAAACGAAGAGGGCAGGAAACTCATCACAGCGTACAAAGAGTTTGTAAAGGAAATCGACCAGAAGATTCACGATTCTGCAAAGGTTTTCTGGGTAAAGGTAAACAGCTAAGTGGAGTCAAGCGATTGATAATCTTTTGCCTTGCTCTCTGTAATATTGCTGCAATAACCCTTCTAAAAATCCTTATTAACAACATTTTGTTAACCAATTACACATAACGCTGTAAAAACTATAAAAAAATTCGTAAATTTTATGTTATTTAAATAACAATGTTATTTAAATAACATAAAATATATTATATTTGCAGCATAAATTATTGGTGATTCATTGATGAATTGTTTAAAAATATGCTGTATTATATGAAAATAAGGGATTTAGTTGATGCAATCGATGGTAACGTGTTGTGTGGGGGTGACCTGCTGGAAAAGGAGGTAGAGTACGCTTTTGCTTCCGATTTGATGAGTGATGTGCTTACAGTTCAAACCGATAACATGGCGTTACTAACAGGGTTGACCAATCTGCAAGCAATTCGAACGGCAGAGATGTCGGATATTAATTGTGTTATCTTTGTCCGAAATAAAAAGGTGAGCAACGAGATGGTTGACCTTGCCGATGAGCATGGTATAGCTCTCATTGAGTGTGCTTACTCCATGTTTAAAACATGTGGGCTGTTGATGAGTAAAGGGTTAAAGCCTATTTATTGAACTTAATCTATTTTTTTTGATGCTTTTTGAGTATAAAATAGCAGGGGGCGATTTTGCAAACGCCGGTAACGCTTCAAGTCAGGTAAAGAAAGTTCTGAAGCAGTTGAACGTTGACTCTAAGCTCATTAAGCGTGTGGTTGTTTGCCTCTACGAGGCAGAAGTAAATATTGTGGCTCATGCATTTAGTGGCATAATAAATGTCGATATCAATACCGAGCGAATTGAAATGGTTTTACAAGACAAGGGACCTGGAATCCCCGATATCTCCCTCGCTATGCAAAAGGGTTATTCCACAGCATCGCCCGAGGTTCGCGAGATGGGTTTCGGAGCAGGCATGGGGTTGCCAAACATTCAAAACAATGCCGATAAGTTAGATATTGAAAGCGTTGTAAATGAAGGTACTACTGTAAGAATTGTTGTTAACTTACATTGAAAGGCTGAGGACTAAACCTTATGGAAAATAATTCTTTTCATCATGCGCTAAGAATTGATTCGGAGGCCTGTATTGGTTGCTCTCATTGTATGAGGGTTTGCCCTACTGAAGCCCTCAGGGTGAAGAACGGAAAGGCTATGCTCTATGACAATCGATGCGTCGATTGTGGGGAGTGTTTCAGGGTTTGCCCCGTTAGGGCAATTATAATTGAGCAGGATGACTTCTCAAAGATCTTTTCTTTCAAGCACAGGATTGCCCTTGCCCCTGCAGTGCTTTTTGGGTTGTTTCCCAATGAGTATTCATCCGAACAAATTCGCTCAGCCCTCATTCAACTGGGTTTCACTGACGTTTTTGAGGTTGAAACCAGCACCAAGTTACTTAGCGAAGCGATAAATGAGTATGTAGCAGATTCCCAAAACCCCAAACCAGTTATTTCTTCCTTCTGCCCAGCGGTAGTGAGGCTAATTCAAGTTAAGTTTCCCTCACTGGTCGATAACATCTTGCGGTTGAAACCTCCCCTCGACCTTTCTGCTATATACTACAAGAAAATGTTGATGGACAGGGGCGTATTGGACGAAGACATTGGTATTTTCTACATCACTCCTTGTGCGGCAAAGATTGCTGCCATCAAGAGTCCTGTTGGGGAGGAGAAGTCGGAGGTAAATGGGGTTATTAATATGGATACCGTATATAATAAGGTGCTCAAGTTGCTTTCGCAAAAGACTGAAGATAGTT
>CAYZSD010000172.1:0-6836 GCA_964481075.1 uncultured Rikenellaceae bacterium
CCTGGGTGAACATGAGGTCGAAGGGCTTTTTGAGAAAATCGTGCCCTTTGGGTGTAACCAAAAGAAGGCCATAGTTTTCAATGTCCTTCTCGATGAATTTCATAACCAATGCCTGACGAATGATTGCATTCCAGAACTTGATGTCCTTTTCGGCACCCTCGCCAAACATTTCAAGCTTATTGTGTTTGTATGACTTGATTACGGTAGTGAGATTTCCGCAAAGGATATTTGCGATATGCTCGGCTTTAAACTTCTCTTTTACTGCAAGTACGGTGTCTAAAACTAGCTGTAAGTATTCCTGACCTTCGAACTGAGTTTTCGGGTGAATGCAATTATCGCAAGTGGAGCAGTTGCCCTCGTTGTACTCTTCACCAAAGTAGTGAAGTAGCATCTTCCGACGGCAAACCGACGATTCGGCATAGGAAACCGTTTCAAGGAGTAACTGTTTTCCAATCTCTTGTTCTGCAACTGGTTTCCCTTGCATAAACTTCTCAAGCTTAAGAATATCCTTATAGCTGTAGAAGGTTATACACTTACCTTCTCCTCCATCACGGCCTGCTCGTCCGGTTTCCTGGTAGTAGCCTTCGAGGCTTTTAGGGATATCATAGTGAATGACGAAACGTACATCGGGTTTATCAATCCCCATTCCGAAAGCTATTGTTGCTACAATGATATCAACTTCCTCCATCAGGAACTTATCCTGATTTCCGCTTCGGGTTGCTGAATCCATCCCGGCATGGTAGGGAAGAGCCTTGATTCCGTTAACCTTAAGCATCTCAGCTATCTCCTCAACCTTCTTCCTGCTAAGACAGTAGATGATGCCAGACTTCCCCTCGTGGTTCCTGATAAACTTGATGATTTCCTTTGAGGTGTTAACTTTTGGGCGCACCTCGTAGTATAAGTTTGGCCTGTTGAATGATGATTTAAAGACCGATGCATCGAGCATCGAAAGATTTTTCTGGATGTCGTGCTGCACTTTTGGTGTGGCTGTTGCCGTCAAGGCAATAATTGGTGCTGTTCCTATTTCATTTATGATTGGCCGTATCCTTCGGTACTCTGGACGGAAATCGTGGCCCCACTCGGAGATGCAGTGAGCCTCATCGATGGCATAGAACGAGATGGGTACCTGCTTAAGGAACTGGATGTTTTCTTCCTTGGTTAGCGACTCGGGAGCAACGTAGAGCATCTTCGTTTTGCCGCTCAAAATGTCCTGCTTAACCTTCTGAATTTGAGTTTTATTAAGTGATGAATTGAGAAAGTGGGCTATGCCATCCTCAAGGCTGAAACCTCGCATGGCGTCCACCTGGTTCTTCATTAGGGCAATAAGCGGTGATATAATAATGGCCGTTCCCCTTGAGATAAGAGCAGGAAGCTGATAGCACAACGATTTCCCTCCCCCAGTTGGCATTAGTACAAAGGTATCATTTCCGGCAAGTATGTTCTTGATGATAACCTCCTGATTACCTTTGAAATTATTGAAGCCAAAGTGCTTGTGCAGATATTGGTAAAGGTCTATCCCCGTATTTTTCTCTTTTGTTTCCAAAACTTTATGTTATTAAAATCTATTACTTTTGTATTCAAATATAGTTAGACTCAAGATTAAAAAAAACTGTTTTTAAGTTTATAATTCAAATCAATGGTATAAAGATACAATATAAAGGTTGAAATTATGGCACAAATTGATATATATCATCTTGCTGTTGAAACAATAAAAGCTGAAGCCAAAGCAATTGAGGAATTGGCAAATTATATTGATGATTCCTTTGAGCAGAGCGTTAGGTTGCTTTACCAAATGAAAGGGAGGGCAATAGTTACTGGAATAGGAAAGAGTGCGATTATTGCCGAAAAAATTGTTGCTACCTTCAACTCAACAGGAACGCCTGCAATATTTATGCACGCTGCCGATGCTATTCATGGTGATTTAGGAATTGTACAGCCTGATGATGTAATTATTTGTCTTTCAAAAAGTGGTAATACACCTGAAATAAAGGTACTTGTTCCTTTTATCAGGAATCTGGGGAATATGCTTATTGCCATTGTTTCAAACGCCGATAGCTATCTTGCCCAAAAAGCCGATTTAGTTCTCAGGGCTACGGTGGCCAATGAAGCTTGTCCTAATAACCTTGCTCCTACGTCAAGCACAACCGCTCAGCTTGTTATGGGCGATGCTTTGGCAATCTGCTTGCTAAAACTGAAAGGCTTTACAACCACCGATTTTGCGAGGTTTCATCCTGGCGGTTCGTTGGGAAAGAAACTTTACATGCGGGTTTCAGACATATTCGATCCCACGATTCTACCAAAGGTTAGTCCAGACGAGAAGATTCGTAAGGTTATTCTCGAAATATCGTCGAAAAGGTTGGGGGCTACAGCGGTAGTTACTCCTGAAGGATGTATAGCTGGTGTTATCACCGATGGTGATCTTAGAAGGATGCTTGAAAAGAACGACACCATTGAAGGGTTAACCGCTTCAGATATCATGTCGTATAATCCAAAAACCATTGAGAGTGATGCGCTGGCAGTAAATGCATTCAACATAATGGAGAGAAACAAGATAACCCAACTTCTTGTTACAGAAAACAGCAAGTACGTTGGAGTTATACATCTGCACGATATTTTGAGAGAAGGTGTTGTTTAGCTCCTTGTGGCTTTTTTCTAGTTTAATTACTAACAATCTGTTTGTTAAAATTTATTTGACTTAACTTTTAATAGTTAGCTGAATTTGATGAAAAATGACGAAACAAAAGAGATGGGATTTTTAGAGCATCTTGAAGAGCTCAGGTGGGTGTTAATACGTTCAGCTATTTCGATTTTTGTGGCAGCTACTTTTGCTTTTATCTTCCATCGATTCATTTTCGATATGATTATACTTGCCCCAAAGTCTTCTACATTTTTCACAAACCGATGGTTATGCCTGCTAGCCGAATACCTAAACAGCCCAGCCCTCTGCATTAATTCTAAGCCTCTTAGCATAATTAACATTAACATGGCCGGTCAGTTTAATGCCCATATCCTGGTGTCATTTTATGCTGGCATTTCACTAGCTTTCCCTTACATTATCTTTCAGCTTTGGAGTTTCATAAAGCCAGCGTTATATAACGAGGAAAGAAAGAAATCGCGGGGCGCAGTATTCTATATATCGCTTCTGTTTTTTATCGGCATTCTGTTTGGTTACTTTATCATTTCTCCACTAACCATTCATTTCTTAGGAAACTATAGTATTTCTAATGAGGTGTCGAACCAAATCAACCTTACTTCCTTTATCTCGTCAGTTGCATCGGTAACTTTAGCAACTGGCATTCTTTTTGAGCTTCCTGTTCTTATCCTCTTTTTAACCAAAATTGGTGTTGTAACCCCTACCTTTTTAAGGAGGTATCGAAAGCACTCATTTATTGTTATCATGGTTATTGCAGCCATAATCACGCCTCCCGATGTGCTTAGTTTGCTCCTAGTAACATTGCCACTTTGGTTGCTCTTTGAGTTGAGCATCGCTATCTCAGCAAGGCAATACAAAAAAAGAGAAGTAAAAAGCTAATTTTTCACAATTTTTAGAATTTCCTTATTATTTTAGGTAACTTAGCATTTATATCGTTGTTCATATCTTTCTCTTCAACATTTAAAATGAAATCCTCAACGTTTAGACTTTTATGCTCGTTTTTTTTGCTTTTTGCCACCATTTTTTTGGGCATTAGTTTCAGCATTTATGGTCAAACCACAAGGATTAGGGGGGTAGTGGTTGATTCAGATACCAACGAGCCCCTTCCGTTTGTAAATATTTCTTTTAAAGGTACTAATATTGGTACTATAACTGACTTTGAAGGGCGTTTTTTTCTTGAAACACGCTATCCTGGCGACTCAATTACTATCTCATACATTGGTTATCATTCACAATCTATTCAGATAAAAAAGACTGCCTACCAAGAGTTAAGCATCCAACTAAAGCCCGAGTCGGTTTTTATTGATGCAGTAGTTATTAAGCCAGGCGAAAACCCAGCCCACAGGATTATCAGGAACGTTATTGCAAATAAGGTTAAGAACAACCCCGACAACATTGAATCGTACAGTTCTGAGGTTTACAATAAGCTACAAATTGATATCAACAACGTTGATGAGAGCATGAAAGAAAAGCGTTTGCTTCGCCAGTTTAAGTTTGTTTTCGATTATCAGGATACCAACGCCATTACTGGAAAAATCTTTTTACCCATTTTTATAACAGAGGCTCTTTCCGATTACTACTACCAAAAAAACCCACGATTTGAGCACGAAAATATCAAGGCCAGTAAGGTTTCTGGCTTCAGCAATGAAAGTGTTTCTCAGTTCACAGGAAAACTACACCAGAGTGTGAACCTATACGATAATTTCATTAATGTGTTCGACCAAGGGCTTGTTAGCCCTATTGCTAACTCTGGGTTTTTCTACTATAAGTACTATTTGGTTGATAGTGCATTCATCGAGAATCGGTGGTGCTATCAGATATCATTCAGACCCAAACGTAAACAGGAACCTACTTTAACGGGAGACTTCTGGGTTAACGACTCAACTTGGGCGTTAGTTAGGGTTCAGGTTAGGCTTTCTGCCGATGTGAATCTCAACTTTGTAAACGATTTGGTGGCAAACATTGAGTATCAACCCATCAACGATACGCTTTGGTTCCATTCGGTTACAAAAATATTTGCCGATTTTAATCTGAGTAACAGGACTACCGGATTTTTTGGCACCAAAACCACTGTGTACAAAGATGTGAAAATTAATGAACCTATTCCTGAGAGAGTTTTGCAAAGCAAAGATCGTGTAGTGGTTTCTGAAAACGCACTTATTAACGACAACAACTTCTGGGTGGAGGCTCGACCCTTTGAGCTAAGTCCAAAAGAGGCTTCGATATACTCTCTGGTTGATACTGTAATGCAGGTTCCGATGTTCAAAACCTTTGCTGATATCTTTGAGGTTGTTGTAAACTACTACTATATAATTGGATATATAGAGATTGGCCCATACTATAAAACCTATAGTTTTAATGAGATTGAAGGAAATAGGTTTAGAATTTCGGGTCGAACAAGCAATAAACTCAGTAATCGCTTTATGATTTCAGCATTTGCTGCTTATGGTGATAAAGACGAAAGATTTAAATGGGGATTAGAGGGTCTTTACATTTTCAAACGGATTCCTAGGCAAACTTTTCTGCTTTCTTACTCAAAGGATATTGAACAGCTTGGGCAAAGCCCTTACGCCCTCACAGAGGATAACATTCTTACATCAGTATTAAGGCGAAATCCAAACTTTAAACTCACATTAGTTAACGAACTTCGAACTGAATACCTAAAAGAGTGGTTTACAGGGTTTTCAAACACAATATCTGTTTCAAACCGAGAGCTATTCCCTACTGAATACATTCCATTTACAACCCCTGATCAAATCACTTCGTATGATAAGCTGACAACCACCAGCTTTTCTCTGAATACACGATGGGTAAAGAACGAACGATTTGTAACGGGGCAATTCGAAAGGGTAAGCCTGGGAAGTCAATATCCTGAAATAAACATTGATATAACAGGGAGTTACAAGGGATTTCTTGGTAGCGATTTTAGCTACCTCAAGCTACACTTCAACTACTACCATAAAGCTCAAATAAATCCCATTGGGTATTTAAGATACATAATCGATGCAGGTAAGATTTTTGGAACCGTCCCCTACCCGCTTCTTCAACTTCATGAGGGTAATGAAACCTACGCCTTCGACAGGTATGCTTTCAATATGATGAACTACTATGAGTTTGCCTCCGATCAATACATAAGCCTTTACCTAGAGCATCATTTTCAAGGTTTTTTCCTCAATAGAATTCCCCTCATGCGTAAGTTGATGTGGCGAGAAGTGGTTGCCGCAAAGGCACTTGTTGGCTCAATGAACCAAAGCAACCGGGATGTTTTTGCCCTTCCCCTTGGGTTAAACTCGTTAAATAGTCCATATCTAGAGGTTAGTGCAGGAGTAGAGAATATTTTTAAGGTAGTAAGAGTCGATGCCCTTTGGAGGTTGACACACCTTGATAACCCGAACATTGAGAAGTTCGGGATAAGGATGGGCTTTCAAATTATTTTCTAGTATTTTAGTTCTAACGTCTCAACTCGAAATTTTGCCCAAGGTAAACCTTTCTCACCTCAGGGTCTTCTGCAAGATCGTGAGCTGTTCCGGCCTTCAGTATATCTCCCTCGAAGAGTAAATATGCTCTATCGGTGATGCTAAGAGTTTCATGAACGTTATGGTCGGTAATCAGAATGCCAATATTCTTCTCCTTAAGCTTAGCCACAATGTTCTGTATATCCTCAACAGCTATTGGGTCAACTCCAGCAAAAGGCTCATCGAGCAGAATAAATTTTGGCTCAAGAGCCAATGCGCGAGCAATCTCTGTTCGGCGACGTTCTCCTCCACTGAGTTGGATACCAAGGCTTTTACGAATCTTCTGAAGACCAAACTCGTTAAGAAGTGACTCTACCTTTTCACGCTGGTAATCTTTAGGAAAAGCGGTCATTTCCAAAACTGCCTTAAGGTTGTCTTCAACGCTGAGCTTACGGAAAACCGAAGCTTCCTGTGCAAGGTATCCTATTCCACGCTGAGCCCGTTTATATACCGGTTCCTTGGTTATGTCGATATCATTCAAAAAAATCTTACCATCGTTGGGGGTAACCAACCCAACAATCATGTAAAAAGTAGTTGTCTTTCCAGCTCCATTTGGCCCAAGCAGCCCAACGATTTCACCCTGTCTTACCTCAACTGAGACACCCTTCACAACTAGTCGCGATCGGTACTTTTTTACAAGACCTTTGGTATGCAAGCGCATTGTTTCC
>CAYZSD010000173.1:0-6819 GCA_964481075.1 uncultured Rikenellaceae bacterium
TGTTGGTTTTTAGGTCATGGTGCGCCTCCTTTCTTTTTTAGACCCTAAGGGTTTTGGAAAACCCTTAGGGTCAGGGTTGGGGCTGTGAGCATCGTTTTTAAATTTCAGGTGTGCAATTTTTTTGGAGGGGTTTATGAAGTAAATCGCTAGTAATTAGAATATTATACAACGTTGCTATTCCTGTGAGTTTGCTGTTGGTTTTTTGCCAGAACTTCGGATATTTACAAATTTCACAAGCATATCGAACCAGAACGGAGCCCCGAAGCTAAGCATGATACCGGAGATAATAACCCCAAAAAGCCACAAGAGGCTGTTACTGAACCAGTGAGTGCTATAGTCGTGATTGCGACGATATAGGTACTGCTCCAACCGATTTTGTGACTCTATAACCATTGGTGGTTTACTTTTACTGCAACGCCAGCTTAATGGTGCTTCATCCTTGTTCCAACCAATGGGAATTCCCACCTGTGAGGAGATGTCCACAATCCGATTAGCGTTGCTAACAAACTGTTTACTAGTAGAATCAATGTCAATGATTTTGAGAGCCAGTTCGTCTATCCTGTTTCTAAACTTACTATATCTCAGGGTGTCTATTCGTAAAGAATCATTCCTCCTTGCTCCTACCCCATTAATGCTATCGAGTTCAGCAATGATAGCTAGTGTGCTATCAACAATTGAAGTGAGTTGTCGGTTGTTAATATCCTGATTCTGATACTTATCAACAACTTTTTCGGCAACCTCAACCAGATTAGCTCGTAGCGTATCGTCAATTGACAATACTCTGAAAAGGTGGATGCTATCGATGTTTAGCATAAAGGAAACAACAAGCCCGACGAAAACAAGCCTCCAACGTTGTTTCCGTTTGTACCAGCCCGACAGTCTGTCCATATTGCTATTGTACCACTTCTCAATGCTCTCCTTCAGCTCCTTGTAGCTTCCATCCGATTTAGAAAGAAGTGACATCATGGCATCCCTAAACGGACTACTGTTCATGCTTCTTAGCCCATTCTCGAAAAGATGCATTGTACTAGGAATTGGCTGCTGGTTATTGGGATTACTGCCTTCAGGCAGCACATGGTTTGCTTGACTACCAATAACATCGATAAGCGCATCGGCAAAGATACCCCCATCGAGGTACTGAAAAGAGCGGTTCTTTTCTTTCTCGTTTCTCATGGAGCTAACCAGCGGGTGTTCTAACAGTGAAGGCCCGTAGCTTTGGTTCGAGGATTCCTTAAGCATCTGGATAATGGTTTCTTTAAGCATCCTGCTCCTTAGCTTCGCCTGATCGTTCCAAAACTCAACCAGCATCGATACCAGGATGCTAAGAATGGCATACATTAGTATGATGGCAATTAGAACTTCTATGATTTTCATAAGTGTGAGGTGTTTGTTTATAACAAGTTTGAATTACAATTAACAAAAACGAACCGTTATAAATAATTTCAGCAGTCATTTACTCAAGTTCTGAATCCATTGAAACTAGTATTTCATCAGTTAGATCGGTAATCTCGATAGCATCATTTTCAACTAATGCTTTTCTTTCTTCAGGTGAAATTGTATTAATGGCATCTGCTTCTGACATTCCTTGCATTATTTTTGATTGAATACTATTTGGTAATAAATGCCTTTTTAACCTTACACCCGATACTCTGTAGCCTAATACACCACCGTTTGAACCATCAAAATGTATCCCAACATCCTTTTTCCATTTTACAGAAAAATCGGCCTGTGCCTCAGCGTCAACTATTCCTGCATTCATGTTCAAGTTAAGACCAATGGTACCTCCATTGCTTCCGCTGAATTGCAAGTAGTATTTATCAGCATATACTAGTCCCCTTACAATGTAAACTTTTGAAGAAATTTGACCCTTCGTATAAAGTTCTAATAATTTCAATCTAAAATCGATGAAGTTCTTTATACTTTGCTGTCTCAGCCCTTGAACCTTAAGAAACAACTGATTATCAGAAGTAAAGGTAACAGAAACCCCTGCCTCTTCAAGCTTAAATTGATTTGAAAGAATTGCTTCACCTGCCAACTTTGTGGTGACATTAACTGCTGAACTAGAGGTAATCGACTTATTTACCTTGTTTCCCTCTACAATATCAACCAAGTTTTTGTTAAAGACAGAACTATCAATAATTGGAGATATATCTTTTACCGAGAGTAAGATATCACCAATAGTAAGTGTACTATCACTTGTTCGTAAGGGGATGTAATTTCTACCATAAAGTTTAGAAATCTGCCTTTCTAAAAGTCTTGCTTGTTTTCTGCTTAGTTCGCTCATTTTTTTAGTTTTTTAAAAGTTAATAATGAATTGTGGAATTTCTTAAAATTGAATCGCTTGGAAATTTCAAGAAGAAAGTGGTTTGGTTGTTAATGCATTCATATTCAATGCATCCACCTAGTTTCAAGGAATACTCCTTTGCTAATGTTAAACCGATTCCAAGTCCGTAGTTATATCTATTTCCGTGATCAAACTGAACGAATGCGTCAAAAAGGCGGTTTCTATCTGCCGACATAATTGTGTCGCCATTATTTGTAATAAAGAAATGAATCTCGTTTATAGTTTCATCAATTCTATAGCCTACTTTTACCTCAGTGGAATCGGTTGGTGAAAACTTCAGTGCATTCTCGATAAGGTGAAAAAGAATGTTTCGAAACCTCAACTTATCGGTGTATAGCTCAATGGGTGAATTATTGTTCACAAGGTTTAACCTTAGTTCTTTACCGTACAACTCTTTTGAGTAAGTGAGAATTGTTAAGAGTTCTTCAGTTATTTCGGTAAATAGAAAGCTTTCGGGATTCAACTCTATGGTGTCCCCTGCTTGTAGCAACGATAGTTCAGTGAGGGTGTTCATGGTTACAAGAAATCTATCGGTGCATTGTTTAATTATTGCGAAAGGTTTTGGCTGTGAATATACATTTCGCTCAACTAGCTCCATAAAACCAATAATTCCATTTAATGGGGTTCGAATTTCGTGCGAAAGGTTATGCAAAATATTATCCCTAAAAACCTGTGACGATTTACTCATGCTTGTTAGAGTTTCAACCTGATTATTAAGGAGATGTATTAGATTAATGTTTTCAAAAACCCCAACAAAGTCGTGGTTACGAAAAACTGGAAGAACAACTGCTCTAGTTCTTTCGAACTTGTCAATAATCTGTTTTATTGAATCGTCGGTTGAAATAGTTTCAACCTGCATAGCACACTCGCCCGCACTCCCTGGAAGCATTGAAAAAAGATTGTTATAGGTAATTAGACCCCGATATACCCCACTTCTATCTAGTACCACAAGATAACCATGTCTCTTCAAAGCATCATTATCTATATCCACCCTTTCAGATGACCTAATAGTTGGAAATGTTAGTGTTATGTAGTTTTCTATGACCATGTTATTTAGTATCAAACAAACACTTCTCTTTGGCTTAAGCACAATTCGATTTAACTTAATACGTCTCCAAGAAATCGGGCTGGGTTATCAATCATCATCCTATCCATGCTGGCTAAACCAAAAACTTTTTGGAAGTTCTTGTAGTACTGATTAATGGTTATTCCCTTCTCCACAATGTAAATCAGGTCGAAGTCCGTTCCAAACAAAAGCCTATTCCTAAGTGCCTCACTATTATCCCAGTAGGACTTCATTCTAGTTAGCTCATTTTCATTGGTATAGCATGATAGGTCGGTGTAAACATTTGGGTACCGGTTCACTAGGTCAAGAACAGTCTTTTCCCACGTGTGGTTTGGGTCGCTGCTGCCCATGTGGGCAAAATTGATTCGAAGCTTTGGAAAGGTTTTGATAATCAACTCAAAATTGGCAGGGTTTCCGTAACGTGCCCATCGCCAGCTTGTACCTGGTGGAAAACCACTCATGCCACAATGGTAGGTTATTGGAATACCCTTGTAGCTACAGTACTCGTATAAAGGCCACAGCGGCTTGCACTGAGGGTGATAACCTAAACGAGGGTAAAGCTTAACCCCATAGAAATGGCTATTCCCCTCAAAAAATTTGCCGGTAAGAACATCGTCAATCATTCTAGGCCGACGGGGATCGATGGCAATAAAAGGAAGAAGCTCACCCTTGCGTTCACTCACCAGGCTCATCAGGTTGTTGAGGTGAAAGCAGAAACCATCGGTGTGATAGTAATCGAAATCACCCCTGGCTTTTCGTACTTTTGCTTTAAGGCTAACGATTTCTGAAATATCACGCTCATTCTCTAGAAGTTTTAATGCATACACCATTTGAATAATCTCATTATCGGTTAGAATATTCTTTTTAACCTCTTTCTTTAGGATATACGCTTTCAAATCGTTTAACACCTCATCCCAGCATTGTTGAAACTCGTCAGTATTTAGCAACCTACTACTTTTATTTAGTTCGTTGCTTGAGTCCTGGTTCTTTTTCAGGTTATAGGCATAGATGTAGAAAATATCCATCATCAGAGGAATAATGCGAAAGCTATCGTTGGGGTATAAATATTTAGCCTCCTTCTGAAGGAAATTCAGGTTTTCTTTTTCGTTTGTACCTGCTGCTCTGGCTAGTTCATACAACCATCGAAGGAGTTTTTTTAGTTCAAACCATCTGTCGGTTGGTTTCCCCCTAAGCTGCATTGCCTTAGGATCTTTCCAAGGGTACCGCCCAAGGAGCATGTCTAACATCATGTGCTTTACCTCTTTGATAGCAAACTCAAGCGTAAAGATGTGGCAGTGAGCATCGTATCGAATTGTTGAATCCATTGTACTAAAGAATTTGTTGATTAATTTTAAAAAAGAGTAGAAGCTGGATATACTGCATAGAATCCAGCTTCTACTCTTTAACTATTACTAAATGAAGATTTCCGATGACATGAGCCTTGGTGATATCATAAACTCTTCCATTATTCGCTTTAGCTCATGGGCATCTTTGGCTGAGACGGAAATGCAATTTCCACACATAAGAGTAATTATTGGGTTATCACCGTTTCCTATATCGAACACCGAGTCAAGATTGATATAGTATCCCTTGCCACAACGGAAGAACTTACTGGTTGGCAACAGCTTATCAAGATTGTAAATTGGAGCCTGAAGTATATATCGGGTGCCATTCATGGTGGTGACATCGGAACATATATCATCGGACTGTACGTAGCTAATAAAACCATGACGATTATATAGAATATCCATGGCCGCGTTGTGTTCGATACACGAAAGCAATTCAAAAACTGATTCAGAACTATTCATTTCTAAGTTTATTAAGTTCAACTGTTTAGTAATCAAATTATTTTGACGATAGAATCTCGATGAGCTTTGAAGCATTTGTTCCTATTGGAGTCTTGTTCTTTTCTAAATGCTTTAGGGTCTCCAAAGCTTCTTCTCTATTATTCTCTGCCAGATAGCTTAACCCTTTGTACCATATTGCCAATTCGGAAAAAAGGATGTCGCTGCTAATGACCTGATTGAATAGAATCCTGGAGTCTTCAAACTGGCCTAGTTGCATGTAGGTTACACCCAGATAGAATTTGATGGTTACAGAATCGGGAACTTGTTGGTAGATTCTCTCAAGTATTCTGGCTGCCTCTTCGTAGTTTGCCTTCTGATATTTCAGCATGGCCGCTTGAAACTCTTTGTAAACATCAACCGAGGAAGCATCACGGTAAATGACAACCGGTGGGTAGGGCGAGAAGAACTCGTTGTATAAAGTTTCGGTGCTGACTCTTGAACCATCACCCGAAAACAAAGCCCAGCCTCCTAAAGTAATGCCGGTTACAGCGGCAGCAGCGTAAATCAACCGTTTGGTTGAGTGACCCATATACCGCTCTGCGCTAAGGTGTTCATGTATAGCCGAAGCCTTTCTTAGCTTCATTCTGAGCTCATTTACTTCAATTTCAACGTGTAACCCGTTTAGCTCTTTCCTGAAAGCATATTCTTTTACCAATGCATTGCTTGCGCACATACGTTCCTTGAGTATGGCTCTCTCATCTTCCGAAATGCTTAAGTCGAGGCACTTCTCAATTAGGTATTCAGTGGTTTTCATAGGTAATCGAATTTTTAGTCTTCTTTGATTACAACAGGGGGATCGTCTTGGCTACCAATATTACCGGGATCTGATCCACCGATTAACATCTTCATTTCCTCAAGGCTTAATGCTTGCTGAGAAAGTTTGGCTAACATGCTGGTTAGCTCCTGTCCGTTTTTTAACATCGTTGTTTTCATCATTTTGTTTTTTTTAGTTAAACAATAATCAATAAAGTACAGAAGATTAATACATTGGGACATTTGCTCTTTGTATTAGGTATTAAAAAGCTACTGCCCTCCATCTTATAATTCCTTAATGGGTCTATTTCTTCCATATTTTTTCAAACTTTTTGACGAAAAAAATGAAAATATTTTTTAACTATCAGATATATAATTAGATATGATTAGATGTTATTCATGTTTAGTGTTCGAAAACGGACAGTATTATTTCAGTTATTGGGAATTTATTCTTTGAGTCCACTCAGAAAAGTCTTTTAACCCCTAAATCCCCTACAGGGGACTTTCTTAAAATGCTGATTTTTAGGCTTTCACATTATTCGCAAGGGGGCAAAAAAGAATAAAAATCAGCATTTTAAAGACTTTTCTGAGTGGACTCTTCTAATATATCTTATTGAAGAACCTTCTCGTTTTTGGAAGAAGGACAAAAAAAATTGCTAGGTTTGTGAGAATTGAATTTCTAGTTGGGATATGCTTTTTTATACAAATAAAGGGCTCTATAAGGGTATTTTAATGCAAGATCAGAATGCCCTTAACTTCCTTTATAAGAAGTTTTTCCCCAAGATAAAGAGGATGATTATTGGTGAGGG
>CAYZSD010000174.1:0-6759 GCA_964481075.1 uncultured Rikenellaceae bacterium
CTGTCCTTCACTGCCATTGCACAGAAAACAGCCCCTGTCTACCTAGACAGGGGCTGTTTCTTGGTAATTTGGCTATACTCTGCCATATAGTCATCGAAGCACAATACTCTTTTTCACTACCAGGACTTCTTTAACTTTATTGCTCCAGACTCCCATAGATAAGGATATGTTCCTACTACCGAAAACCCTACACTTTCGTAAAACCGTAAGGTATTATAGTAAACCGGTTTTGCTTCTGGCCATACCGTCATCACTTCAATATCGGAAAAACCCAACTCGCTAACATACGAAACAAATTGTTGCATTAAGATCTTCCCATATCCTTTTCCAGAGTACTCTCTCTTTGTTGCGAGCAAAGTGATATGTGGAGATCCATCTAGACACGTGAAAACAATAAAAGAAATAATGACTTCCTCCATTTTCAAATAAGCGACCCGTTGGAAGAGCAAATCACTTTTCGTATCATCCGGAACGTTGGCAGTAAAGTAGTCTTGTGTGTAATCCTGTGCAATCGCTACAACTTGCTGTATGGTCTCCTGGGTTGGCTCTTTCTCCACAAGAAACTGCATAGTTCTTATCCCCTTTGTCTTTTGCTTGGCCGAATATCATAATCTCGCTCATTATTATCCCATATTTGTTGTCATTAAACAAGATGGCTTGGTTCAATTTTGTTGAATCGTCTTCTTCGTTTCATCACAAACAAAATACCATAAACCAGATAGCCTTGCGCTCCCGCAAGCACCACAAAACTTACCACTTAGGGGACAGTCCCCTAAGTGGTAAATTTTCGCCAGATAGGGGACTGTCTCGCGTTTCGCAACAAAACGCTTACCCTAAGTGGTAAATCAAACTATCCATTTGCACGGGCTTCATAGATTTTCAGCGACAACTCTGCGATCGCCTCATAGCCGTTTGGCAAGTCTACACTGAAGACGCTGAGGATGTAATCCCCCGTCTCACTATATATAATACCGGCATCGTGCAGATAATTCATGTAAAAACCCACCTTATGCGCCACTGAACCTACCGGCAAATACTCTTCCAACAGAATAGGGAATACCGTGTGCTTTAAATTCTCCCGTAGCGTAACGTAATGAGCTCCCTCACCTTCATACAACAACTTCATCAGCTTCGCTGCATCCTCGGCACTCATATACAGTACACCCCGATGGGTCTCGTGCCCAATCACCCGCTCAAAAAACTCATACACCTCTTCGGTACCCAAATATCGCCAAAGCATGTTGAAAGCGATGTTATCGGAGTAGACTACCGCATACTCTGCCAATGTCCCAACCTGGTAAGCCACATAGGGTTGCGACAAATCCTCGTAGGCAATCACTCCAGACCCCCACTCGAAGTCATAGGGTGAATACACCACCACATCGGATAAACTGGCTGTCCCTAAAGAAACTCGCTCCATGAGAGCCATGAGCACAATCATCTTGGATACGCTTGCCGTGCGAAATTGCTGGTCCGCCTGCATCCGAACGACTTCGCCACTCACCAAATCCTCATAGTAAAAGCCAACCTTTTCTGCATTTTCTCCAAAATGGTCTTGGACCAGCTGCAAAATATCGACTGCATTCGTAGCAAAACCCTCATTCTCCGGTTCCCTCGCGACCACACTCGTCGTATCTATACCCAATGGTTGCACATCACTTGGCACGCCAATAGTTTCTGCAGCAATTAGCCCATCTTTTGCCTGCGCACTCGACCACACTTTATAAACCGGCACCAGCGATATTACCAGCGCCAAAAAAACAACCCAAACCAACCTGAAACTCGATGTTTTCACAACCCTAACCTCTTTCCAACTTGTCAATTTACTACATTGTAAAAAACAAGTTGGGCAGAAGTGTGTTTTTTCTTTGATATTTTTGGCAAAAACCAGATAGCCTTACGCCCCCGCAATCACCACAAAAACTTACCACTTAGGGGACAGTCCCCTAAGTGGTAAGTTTTTACCCTAAGTGGTAAGTTTTTTCAACTAAGGGGACGTCTCGCGTTTCGCAACAAAACGCTTACCCTAAGTGGTAAATCTCGTCATAGCAAGTGTAACCAATCCATGAAAAGGAACTCCAGTCGACCGAGGAACAGCGATACCCGGCTCATAACGGTAGAACCAAAGGAGTATCCAAAGGCAATCATCATAAACACGCGCGCTGCCCCGCTTACCCTGTGTAACGGTCCTTTTAACTGCACGCTGAAGAAGAAGTAAATCATGGTCAAAAGCAGAGCCACCACAAACACGATGTTGTTAAATGTGGTCAGTAGGTTAAAGCTACCTTTGCTCACCACCCACATATCTTTAAATGAACTGGTTATATTGCTAAACAATGGCATGGCAGTTCGTATCGTCAACGCATATCCTGCATTATATCCTAACCACAGAGCCATAGGAATGCGCGAGATCCAAGTATACTTTTTGAAAGGCTGGAAGTAAATCAGCAATCCAATCGCAATCGCTATGATTTCCCACCACTGACCCTTTTGCATCATATTCACCTGAATACCTGGCTTAATCGTATTAGCGTACGTTGTCACCAAGCCATGCGCTGCTGCCGCACCCACGAAAACGTGTTCACAAAAACGATAAATGGGATTCTCTTTATACAAAATACTCAAAATTCCTAAAGTCATGAGCCCACCCAAGAAAAGTCCCAATGGCTTTAAAGAACTTACAAATTCAGCCGATACTGTCATGATTTCACTCCTCCTTTCTTATGAAACTTTCTTGTCTTGCTTTTTTGCAAGCAGATAGCCAATGTTTCCAATGACCATAAAAGCGATAATCGTTAAATGCGCCAAGCCCTGTGAGTCCATACCTTTGGTAGCACTGCCTGGCACACCCACCAGCTTCTCCAGCTGCGCTGCTCCATTCATTCCACCCACTACACCTTGCAACAATCCAGCATCATACTTCACCAGCTGGTTCGGCAACTCCACACCGGTCGCTCCGCAAATCATTAAGTTTACTTCACCCTGTGAGCGCCAAACTGCAATGTAATCGTCGCTACCTGGGCTACCGCTATCGAATACAATCACCAAATCAATATCGCTGGCTTTTTCAAAATGCTTCATAATGGGTTTATCTGAAAGCTTATTACCGTAATGATCTCTATCGGACATTGCCTCCACTACGCTGGAACGCACCGCTTCCATGGTGGAGTTAAAACTTGGGCGATACCCAAAAATAACATAATTCTCGCCATTCACTGCTCCCGTTTCGGCAAACACTCCCTGCAACCAGTTATGTGCCGTGGTGCAGCCGTCGGCAAAAGCAGACCCAATGTAAATGTAATGTCCCTTTTGTAAGGCCAAACGAGCAAACGCCTGTAACATGGGCTTAATCTCAGCTATTTGTGAAGCCGAGTACTCACATCCAATCCAAATCACAGATCCCTCTGGCAACTCATTCACCACATTATAGGCCGCTTCGACATACGTATCGATATTTATCGGTAATCCTAATGTGAAGAACATGGGTAGTGCCATAGCCAGTAACAAAATAGCATAAATGACTCTTCTGTCCACATTATACATTCTTCGTATTAACCCTTGCATGACTCCACCCTCCTTACTCGCCACCGCTCAAGTGTCCGCGTTCAATACCAATGAGGTTGCGCATACTTTGGGTCAACCCACCCAATGTCAACCCGATGCTCATAGCCCGCAACACTGGCGTGTTAATATTGGCACCAATCCAACTCGATAAAGTAGGGAACCCCGGCCAAATGGCTTGTCCAATAGGCACTGCACCCAACATGACAATAATGGATGTCAGCAACAACATCGTTGCATCGATACTCCGTACTCTAAATGAACGATATGCTGCCGAACCTATGTAGAACGCCAGTACCGAATACATGGTAGCACTTAAGTTGAGCAAAATATTGTCATAAAAGAACAGATAGAAAACATCGCTGTTGTGTTTTTGCATCACAAAGCCAAGAATTGAGAACCAGAAGAAGGTGATCAATAAAACAATACTATAGAAATATGAGGGTCGTTTATTTTGAATACGTCTTCCATGGACTCTGATAATATTGACTGCACCCAAACCCACCGCCCAGGCGGTAGATACCGTCACTGCACGAGCCAAATAGCTTTGCACAAATTTATACAAGAAGTCCGATTGTATATATGACTCTAAAATCATAATCGCGCCGGCGATAAAAGTGATAATAATGGGCACTGTTTTACGCATGGCTTATTCCTCCTTAATACAGAGTCAGCAGCTGGTTAATCAGCTTGCTACCGAAAGTAGAGAATAAGACACCCAGAATAATAATGACAACCAAGCCTTGTTTCATATAGTCTTGCACCAACAAAGTGGCTGTCTTCACTCTATCTTGTGTCAAATAAGCACTCGCCACATATAATTCTTCGGCTAATAAAGTATAATCGCAGGCTGCAATAAAGAAGGGAGTCTGCACGTTGTTGTTGGTACCAGCAATTTGGATCGCTCCAATTTGAGTACCGGCTTCGGCAAAAATGAGCGACTCCGCCAAAAAGTTGCCAATTAGCATGTTGGCAGCAACCTGTTCACGTTGAATAATACCCACGCACCCGGTTGCGTATCCGAATTGTTGTTCCGAAAGAAATTGCACGTCATCGGGGCGATATGCATCGGGTTTACCAACTTCAATATATGCCTGTTTAATCACTTCTTCGGCAACCGGAAGCACAATAGCATAACGCATAACTGTAATCATACGAGTGTCATACTGTGCTATGCGTTTTGCGACATAGCCTAGAACAGAGAGGGAAGAGAAGGTAGGAGCGATGAATCCTCCCATACCCAGATTATACATCACGGGTTTTCCCATTTCGGTGGCACGCCCAATGGCTTCATCCATGGCGTCAAGACCAGCGACGCGGCGAAGCTTTGGCATGGGTAGTGTGCCTTGGGCACGACGAATCATGACCGCCAACGAAATCGAGAAAGTGAGGAAGAAGATAAAGGTTGTTAGTCCCAAATGATTCGAAGAATCGGTTTGTAACCATGAACCAAAGATGCTATTCATGGTTTCTTTCAAAGCATCCATAAATCATACCCCTTCTTTCTAAAATGTATTAAATATTGACAATAAAACATCATTGTCGAACGATATAGAAATACACCTCCTTTTAAAAGATTATAATAATTTAATGCAAGAAAGTCAATTACTTCGATAAACGTAAATATCGGACATGAATTTTTTTGCTACTAAGATATGTGCAAAATGCTGTAAAATTCACATTTGTAAGGTTGCAAATAAATGATATTAATAATAACGATTGACAAGCTTAATTACTTCATAACATTTCCAAATAACTGGTATTAACAATATGAAGCAGCCAAATCTGCGAATCAATACAATATTAATTCTATTTGCGCAAAAACAAACCAAAAAGCAGAAGAAATAAAATTTTTCTCGATTTACCACTTAGGGGACAGTCCCCTAAGTGGTAAATATGAACCCATGATAACTTTATGCTTCTGTTGTTGGTAAGCGATTCGGTTTTATCGTTATCAATAATGTCAAGTAAAAATTAAAAATACTTGACAAAAACAAGCTAGTTATCTATACTTTGTACGAAAGGAAGTGAGAACATGCCAAACTCAAATCATATTAGGGAACGTATAAACAGTTATCCGGAATTAAAAATCATCAATGCTCAGCAACTATATCAGAGTGAATTTGGAAGCTCCTCTGAACTTGCTTTCTATAAACAACTATCCCGGCTGGAGCAAGAAGGGCAACTTGTTAGATTAACAAGAGGTATATATTGTAGGCCCCAAAAAGGTAGATTTGGGCAAATCGCATCTTCAGAGAGACAAATTCTTCAATACTTCCTTGGCAAGAACCTTAGAAATGGTGTTATTGTCGGTTACCATATGTATAATAACTATGGGTTAACCACACAGGTGCCTAAAAAAACGATACTATATTCCAAGGTAGTGGGTTACGATACTATGAGCATTCAAAACATAACAGCAGTAAAAGCATCTTTAACATTCGACAATGCGACAAAGAAATTAATAGAGCTCTTAGATGTTTTAGAAAACTACCTACTTATTGAGGATTTGAACAAGAAAAACATGATAACCTTGATTAGTAATGCCTTGAAATTGTATCAAGACACAAAACTTGAGAAAATAGTCAGGGCGATCAAAGTCAAAAAAAGCACACTTGCATCTCTAAAAAACACACTCGACTACTTTGAAATAGAAAACAACATTAGTAAATACTTAAGCAAAACGTCTAAGTATAGGGCTTTAAGTATGGAAGAACTGCATGGATTTACATCTTAATGGTTCGGAATTCCAAGAATTAGTAATCCTAACGGCGAATTATTACCATCTGCCAATGATCGCAGTGAGGAAAGATTATTTTATAACTCTATCCTTAGCTATTTGGGAAATAGTGAATATGTTAATCAAGTAATTTTTAAAGGCGGGACTTCGCTAAGCAAGTGCTATCCGAAATCTATAGAGAGGTTTTCAGAAGATATTGATTTAACATACATTCCCGAAGCAGGAAGTACCAAGAGGAGCGTCAATAACCAGCTTAAAGATATTGAAAAATTACTGATAGGACCGGGACACTCGGAGATTATACCTGAGGAGCGCAATGATCGAACCAAAAACAAGATTGGAACAAGGTTGATACAGTTTTCAGTAGAACTGACGACATACTAAGCAAAATTACAGAATAAAAAACCAGATAACTTTACGCCACCGCAAGCACCACAAAAATTTACCACTTAGGGGAC
>CAYZSD010000175.1:0-6746 GCA_964481075.1 uncultured Rikenellaceae bacterium
TAATAACTTCACCTTTTTTATTCAAAAAAAAAAAAGCTACAGCTTACCTTTGTAAAAAAAATTCATGGCTGAGAAGCGTACTAATAATAACAAAAAAACCAACCCAACTGCCTTTGCAAGCATTGATCTAGGGAAAGTTCCTCCTCAGGCTATTGACATTGAGGAGGCTGTACTAGGGGCACTCATGGTTGAAAACGACTCCATTGTTACCGTAATGGACCTCCTTAAACCCGAAAGCTTTTACAAGGAGAATCATCAAAAAATTTTCAGATCCATACAAGGGCTTGCAATGCGCCACGAGGCAATCGATTTGCTTACTGTAACAGAGGATCTTAGAAAGAACGACCTGCTTGAAGAGGTTGGTGGTGCATTCTACATCGCACAGCTTACATCCCGTGTTGGTTCGGCTGCCCACCTTGAGTTTCACTCAAAAATAATTGCCCAAAAGTACATCCAACGTGAACTGATTAGGGTTTCAACGGAAATTCAAAGCAGAGCTTTTGACGATTCCATTGATGTTGATGATTTGCTCGATTATTCCGAGATGGAACTTTTCAAGGTGGCCGAGGGAAATATAAAGCGTGAGACCTTACCAATAAACCGGTTGGTAAAAGACGCTTTGAAAGGTATTGAAGAAGCAGGCAAGAGAGAGGATGGTTTGAGTGGAATCCCATGCGGATTCACCGACCTCGACCGAATAACCTCTGGCTGGCAACGCTCCGATCTTATTATTGTCGCTGCACGTCCTTCGATGGGAAAAACAGCCTTTGTGCTTTCCATGTCGCGAAATATGGCTGTTGAACACAATGGATCTGTTGCTTTCTTCTCGCTTGAAATGTCGAGCAATCAACTAGTAAACAGGCTAATAGTTAGCGAATCGGGCATACCTCACGAAAAAATTCGAAACGGTAAACTTAGTCAACATGAATGGACACAGCTAACTGTAAAAATAAACGACCTTCAGAACGCCAAAATATTCATTGACGACACCCCTGCCCTATCAATATTCGAGCTTCGAGCAAAATGTAGAAGGCTAAAGGCCCAACACAACATTGACATAATTATTATCGACTACCTCCAGCTTATGACAGGACCGGCAGAGACCCGAGGCAACAGGGAGCAGGAGGTTAGCACAATTTCCCGATCGCTGAAAGCTATTGCAAAAGAGCTAAATGTGCCAATCATTGCCTTGTCTCAGCTCAACCGTTCGGTTGAGATGCGTGGTGGGTTTAAACGTCCACAGCTATCCGACCTGCGCGAATCGGGGGCCATTGAGCAGGATGCCGACGTTGTTATTTTTATCCATCGCCCTGAATACTATGGTTTTCTTGACGATGACGACGGCAACTCCCTGGTTGGTATCGCAGAAATCATTGTTGCTAAGCACAGGAACGGCGCCACTGGTGATGTGAAACTTCGCTTCAGGAAGGAGCAAACCAAATTCACCGACCTTGAGGAGAACACCTTCGCTTTTGCCGAAACCCCAATGCCTCAGGCTGTAACATACGGTTCAAAGATGAATGAAGACCCCTTACCCGTCTCATCAAACCCAAAAGGGTTCGACTTCCTAATGGGACCATCGCCCGATGATGATGCTCCCTATTAGGCTCAGAACAGTACCATCAACTCCTTCAGCTCCTTGATTTCGAGGGTTACACTCTCTTGGTGAGGTGCTGCCGTGGGATTAAAGTACACCTGATCCATCCCAAACTCACGTGCTCCCTTAATGTCAATTTCCAAATCATCGCCAATCATCAAGCTCTCATTCTTGGAAGCATTGGCAACTCTCAAGGCATAATCAAACGCGCCTGCAACAGGTTTATGGTGTCCTGCTATTTCCGATGTAACAACCTTGGTGAAAAACCTTTCAATGCCGCATAACTTCAACTTAGTAAATTGAACCTCGTTAAAGCCATTGGTAATAATGTGCAGTTGATACCTTGAGTGAAGGTAATCGAGAACCTCAAGGGTATGTGGAATTAGAATTGTTTTCTTTGGGCTTTCAGCAATATACTCCTCGCCCATTTTTTTGGCCAAAAAAACATTTTTTATACCTCCATCCTTCAGCGTTAGTTCAAAACGCTTAAAGCGAAGTATGCTCTTGTCGAGTTGCCCTTTCCTATACCACTCCCAGAGCCTTTCGTTATGAAAAACAAAGGAGTTGTGAAAGTTATTGTATTCGTGAAATGCTTCGACCAAATTATACTTTTCATACAATTCCACTAGGGTTTGCCTCATATTCTGGTCAAAATCCCAGAGTGTTCGATCAAGGTCGAAGAAAATGTGTTTGTATTTCATTGAAAAATTCGGGAAAATGTTGATACAGATACTATTTGGAGGCTAGTCTTCTTTTTTTGAACTTCTAATCTGTTGCAACAGGTAGGTTTTAAAATCGTAGTCGGCAAGATATAATTTCATCACCTTTTCTGGTGAGAGTACTTTCTTGAACTTGGCATTAAACTCTTGAAGCAGTTCCGATTCTTGTTTATGAAAGCTAATGTACAAATCGCCATAGTTCTCTATTTCCTTTGCTGACAACTTATCCATGTTCTCAGAGCAAGTCTTCATTGCATTCCTTCTATCCTCAATAATCTTATTTTTTTTCTGCCAGTACTCATTATATACTGGCCAAAACAGCTGTGCTTCTTCTGGACTAAGATTAAGTTTTTGAGTGAAGAATGCTATTTTTTGAGCCTTAACAAGGTCTTCCTTCTGGTTGTCTTTTTCCTGAGCAACTGCAACTCCTCCAACGAAGAGTAAAAAAATAAGCAGAAAGAGGTTTTGTACAAATGAACTCTTCATTTCTTGTGTCTAGTATTGTTCCATTAGTGTAACGTAATCGATATTCTCTTGAACAAGATACCTTATCATTTCCTCGGTTAGGTCGTGTTTTGGAAGCTGATTCTTCTTGGGATCCTTCATCTCATTCATAATCAACACCTCATCAAACTCTGTAATGTTCTTCTGCACTATCTCAATATAATCATCGTTGGACAACACAAGGTTTTGCTCATGAGGTTGCAAGTAGTAGTATCCTGCAATGGCGATCACAACAAAAGCAAGAAAGCCAGACGCTAAAGCAAGTTGCGATTTAATTACCTCTAGCAAAGAGTAAACGTTGCTTGGCTTTTGGTGGCTCAGACAAATATTTTGAATATGGGTGGGTAGCTGCTCGAAATAGTTATTTGGGACAGTGAACGGTGTCTCCCTCCCGAAAGTTGAAAATGACTCGTTTATTTCCTCTTCTTTCTTCATCTTAAACATAGCAAAAAATAGTTCCTAACTTTTTGATAGTTTCAATGGATTATGGTTTAATCTCTTTCCATGTATTTCTCAATTTTCTTAACAGCATGATGATACGATGCCTTAAGAGCGCTAATTGAGGATCCAAGAACATAAGAAATCTCTTCGTACTTCAACTCCTCGAAATACTTCATGTTAAAAACAACCCTCTGTTTTTCGGGTAGAGTTAGGATTGCCTTTTGAAGTTTTAATTGAACCTCGCTCCCATTTATATGGTTGCCAGTTTCAAGGGTTTGCAATAGCTGCTGTTCGACATCAACAAGCGGTAAAAAAAGTTTATTTCGCTTCTTCTTGAGGAATGTTAGGGCTTCGTTAGTTGCGATTCTAAACAACCAGGTGAAAAGCTGAGAGTCTTCTCTAAACCCATCCAGACCAGTCCATACTTTTAGAAATGTGTTTTGAATAACGTCATCGGCGTCATCGTGCCCTACAACAATTCTCCTGATATGCCAATATAGACGCTCCTGGTATTTACGAACAATAAGGTTGAAAGCATAAGCCTGTGTATCGGGTACACGAAACATCTCAAGCAGTTCCTTATCGCTCAAATAACCCATCGATATATATATGATTTCTAAACTTTACGTTTCAAAACCTTTCTTGTTGCCTCAACAATGTTTGGTACATCGAGCCCGTACTTAACTAAAAGTTCCTCGGGCTTACCGCTCTCACCAAAGGTGTCGTCCACGGCTACCATTTCAATTGGTGCCGGAAGAAATCGTGCCAACACCTGAGCAATGCTATCGCCCAAACCACCATTCATCATGTGTTCCTCAGCAGTAACAACTGCCTTTGTCTTTGTGACCGATTGAATTATTGCCTCTACATCCAAAGGTTTAATTGTATGAATATTAATAACTTCAGCACTAATTCCTTCAGCAAGAAGAATCTTCGAAGCTTCTAAAGCCTTCCAAACTAAATGACCTGTTGCAAAGATTGAAACATCTTTTCCTGTAACCAGATTCTGTGCTTTCCCAATCTCAAATTTTTGGTTCTCATCGGTAAAATTGGGAACTGCCGGACGTCCAAATCGAAGGTAAACCGGCCCGTACATGTTGGCTGCTGCAATGGTTGCTGCCTTGGTTTGGTTGAAATCGCATGGGGATAATATCGTCATGTTGGGCAACATCTTCATCATGCCCATGTCCTCAAGCATCTGATGTGTAGCCCCGTCTTCTCCAAGTGTTAGCCCCGCATGAGAAGCTGCAATCTTCACATTTTTATTTGAATAGGCAACGCTCTGTCGTATCTGATCGTAAACCCTTCCTGTTGCAAAAACTGCAAAAGTGCCAGCAAAGGGGATGAATCCGCTTGAGGCAAGTCCCGCTGAAACACCTATCATGTTGGCTTCGGCAATCCCTGTTTGGAAAAATCTGTCAGGGTAATCCTTAATAAACTTTTCCATCTTCAGGGAACCTATTAGATCGGCACAAAGAGCAACAACCTTTGGGTTGCTTCTCCCAAGTTCAAAAAGTCCTTCGCCAAAACCTGAACGGGTGTCTTTGCTTCCTGTATTTACATATTGCATGACTCAATGTGTTTTATTTAATATATTACACCTAAAGTATTAGTCCTTTCGCTGTTGCCTCTCTATTGCCTCTTTCTTTATTAATCCCAGTATGATAAGTTCGGCCGAGGCATAATTAGTTGCCAAAGGTATATTATGGGTGTTACAAGTTTCTAAAAGCCGACGGATATCCTCGTGGTGCTGCTGAACAATCTTATGGTCGCGTAAAAAAATCACAATATCCACTTCACCTTTTTCTATCATACCAGTAATCTGGTTATAGCCACCTGTTTGGCCTGGGCTAAGGTGCTTACAGGTTAGTCCTTGCGACTCAAGGAATTCAGCAGTTCTACCAGTGGCTAGAAGGTTAACCCCACGAAGCCACTCCTTTCTCTCCTGCAAAAATTTTGCTAGTTCAGACTTCTTAGCGTCATGAGCTATTACAGCAATGTTTGTCATTTTATTTCAAGTTTAGAAAACTAATAATCACCTATAGTCTCAGGTAGTTGGCTTATGGCCTTTTCAAACTCATCGCTATTAGGAGCCTTCCCATGCCATTTGTGTGTTCCCATCATAAAATCGACTCCCATTCCCATTTCTGTTCTCATTAAAATAACGATTGGTTTACCTTTCCCAGTCTCATTCTGAGCCTGTTTCATAACCTTGAGAATATCCTCAATGCTATTGCCATCCATTTCAAGCACAAGCCAACCAAAGGATTTCCATTTTGAGTGAAGGTCTCCAAGTGAAATTACTTCATCAACAGGCCCATCAATCTGCTTTCCATTGTAATCGATGGTAGCAATTAAATTATCAATACCTTTTGCGGCTGCAAAAAGGGCTGCTTCCCATATTTGCCCTTCCTGCAATTCTCCATCACCATGTAATGTGTAAATCAGGTGTTTATCGCCATTTAGCTTTTTGGCTAAAGCAGCACCACAGGCAACAGAAAGCCCTTGGCCCAATGATCCTGAAGCAAAGCGTATTCCGGGAAGATGCTCGGCGATAGCGGGATGCCCTTGGAGGCGTGAGTCAATCATGCGAAACGTAGAAAGTTCCTTTACTGGGAAGAAACCCCTACGGGCAAGAACGCTGTACCATACCGCCGAAAGATGTCCGTTTGAAAGGAAGAAAACATCCTCACCAATCCCTTCCATTGAGAAGTTTTTAGGTTCCATGCGTAGGATTTCGAAGTATAGCGCAGTAAAAAAATCGGCGCACCCTAATGCACCGCCAGGATGCCCGCTCGATGGAGCATAAACCATTCTGATTATATCACGACGCACTTGAGCAGCAATGCTTTTCAGTTTTTCAATATCGGCCATAGTAGTTGCGTTTTTCGGTTGTAAAACCCACAAATGTAACCAAATAAATTTGAATCTTTTTGGTGGTTTTCATCATCTTTCACATAAAAACATTGTAGTTTCTTGTAAAAAGCCGTATTTTTCAGCATTTTATTTAATAATCCTAATATCATGAAAAGAACTATATCACTCCTAATCGCCCTTGGGTTATCCATCTCATTATCTGCAACTAAACCCATAGATATTGAAAAAATTGAGTCTTTTCTCGATGGTGTCATACTATCGAAACTATCTGACAAGAATATTTCTGGTGCATCAATGGTAATGGTGGATGCCGAAAAGGTTCTTCTAAGTAAGGGTTATGGATACTCCGATTGGGGAAATAGGATTCCTGTTAATCCCAGCGAAAGCCTTTTCAGAATCGGTTCGGTGTCGAAACTTTTTGTTTGGATTTCGGTAATGCAACAGGTGGAACGCGGAAATCTTGATCTCGATAGAGACATCAATGAGTATCTCAAGGATTTTAAGATCCCCAGCACCTTTCCTGACCCTATTACTCTAAGGCACTTGATGAGCCATACGCCTGGCTTTGAGGACAAGTTGGTAAGGCTTTTCTCTTACGATTCTACGCT
>CAYZSD010000176.1:0-6643 GCA_964481075.1 uncultured Rikenellaceae bacterium
AAAGCGGCAAGCTGCTTTTCGTTTAGCGAAAAAACATCGATACCATCGAATAGCACCTTTCCAGAATCGGCATGGCTCAATGTGCCAACGATTTGAAGGAGGGTGGTCTTCCCTGCTCCGCTTGGCCCAACAATTGCTGCAACCATCTGAGCAGGTATTGTAACATCAACACCCTTAAGAACAGTAAGGTTACCAAACGATTTTACGATACTCTCAACTTTTATCATGTTGTAAAGGTTGAGGGCAAAGATATATGTTTTAGATTAAAATAAATCAATGGCTCAGAGCCTGATGATATTTTTTCTCAACAGCATCCCAACTCACAACTTTCCAGAAGTTTGCCACGTAATCGGCTCTTTTATTCTGATATTGAAGGTAATAGGCATGCTCCCATACATCCAGGCCAAGGATTGGAATACCTCGCTTCGATGCTACGTTCATTAGCGGATTATCCTGATTTGGGGTGTTTGAAACGAACAGTTTTCCTTTCAAATCAACTGAAAGCCAAGCCCAACCACTTCCAAACTGGCCCAAGGCAGCAGCCTCGAACTCCTTTCGGAAAGTATCGAACGAACCAAAATCTTTCTCAATTGCCTTTAGAAGTTTTTCGCCTGGAGCTCCACCCCCATTGGGTGACATAATTTCCCAAAAAAGATTATGATTGAAATAGCCACCACCATTATTTCTAACAGTAGGCGGGTAAGAACTTACCTTCTCGAAGATATCCTCTAGCGACATTCCGTTCAATTTAAAATCATCGATGGCCTTGATGAAGTTGTTGTAGTAACCCCTATGATGCCTTGAATAGTGTATCTCCATAGTATTCTTATCGATGAACGACTCAAGGGCATCGTAACTATAGGGTAACTCAGGAAACGAGAAATCAATTGTATGCTGTGAATTCACAGTAACTGCAAAGGTTAAAAGCAAAAGTGTTATAGTTGTTCTCATGATTATAAATGTTAAATTATTCTATTAATTGAACTAACATTCAATAAGTCAAAAAGTTCAAAACTACTGCTTTAACACTCTTTTAATATACAGATATTCAGAAGGATAACCTATAGACACAATGTATATCCCCTTAGGAAAGTTAGCCAAATGTATTGAATGGTGGTTTGAATGTATTGATTCGAAGAAAAGAATTTGCCCCAAAACATCCATGATCTTTAAAAATCCACCTTCTGCATTAACTATTGTAACTTCATCGGAGAAAGGATTTGGGTAAAATGAAAATGACTCATTCTTCGATATTTTGTCAGCTACAATATTAAGGACAATGATAAGGTTGATATTTTCACCATTAATAATAAATGTATCGTTGTAAAGGTTATTATCACCAATAAGCACTGAGAATGAGTAAGTACCATTGGGAAGTGATATTGAGGCTTCCCCTGACATATCTGTAGTTAAAGTCGTGTCTATCTCTTCAATAAAAATGTTGGCTCCTTCAATAGGGGTGCTATAAGTATTCTTGAGTAGAAATGTTACGGTGAAGGTTGGTACTTCTGTGTAATATGCTGTTAATGAAACATCTCTGTTTGGCATTGTAATCGTTGTGGTTTGAGCAAAAACATCGGCAATGAGCTGCAAATCCTCCTCGGTACCTGTCCACGATTGGAACGTGTAACCCTGAACATTTCCAGTTGAAATCTCTACTACAGCACCCTCAACGTATTCTCCTCCACCCAAAATTGTTGCGCCAATATCGACAGGGCTTGTAGTAAGGGTGAGCGCATAGGTTGGTGGTGGGATAATATCGGCAACAATGCCCTCGAATACTGTTAGACTCATTGGAAAACCTTCGGGTAAGCTATACCAACCATCGTAGCTTCCACCCCAGCCAAAGTTAATTCTAAAAAACCCATTGTCGCGATAGCCATCGCAAACAACGTTATGCCCATAGTACCAGTTAATATCAACAGTTGCAAGATGCACAGGAAGAGCATTCTGGATATTCTGAATCATTTTCTCACGAATTTGCTCATCGGTAAAGCTGTCGTCGAGAATAACCGATTGAGAGAAACCAAAACGTTGGAATGCAACGTAAGCCTGATTTACGGAGAATGTTCCGCTTCCCTGAGGATCGTAAACACTCTTACAGGCAAAACCTGCTGCAAGCGAAAGAGCGGCCATTTCGTTATTATTTAATTCATCGTCAACTGCATACTTATTCTCAATATCTTCAAGATACTGATTTAAAGCATTAAACGAGAGGAACTGGTAGGTTTCCCAAGCATCATCAATCCAAAACGATTGGGTATAGTTGTGGTAATACCTATCGGTTGAATTGAATCGGGTACCATTTACTCTTCGATGGAAGTGAAGTATTTGAGCCATTGCTGTTGCAGGACAACCCGTTACCGAGCGTTGACCATTATTCAACTTTATGGGACAGAAAGCATTATACGGAGCATTCTGATGCCATTGGGTTTCAGTCCATCCACCTGTGCTTGTAGTTCCTTCTGCAGGCCATTGCTGGTAGTCAGGTTTTTCTCCATTATAGTTTATAAGCCTCTGCCATTCAACTTTTTGCTTGGATTTGGCTTTTTCCGATTGAAAGTTATGGTTTTCCAATCGCTTATTAAGGTCGGCAGTAAGGATATAATTTAGGGGAGAATTCTCATCAAATACCCCATCAATGCTATGAAAAATAACAGGTGAAAGCCTCTCATCGGCAGCCACCACAACTATTCCCCTATTTGTACCACTATAAACAAATGCAATAACATCTGATGAATCGGTTGAAAGGATATAATGGGTAGGTTCGTCCCTTAAAATAATGTCAAACCCATTGTTTTCAATGTAGTTGCAGCCTATTCTCCAAGCCTCTTTTGTGTTAATTGATGCGCTATTTGTTTGAACAAATGTAAATTGAAGTAAAACGAATAGGATTACGGAAAACTTTTTCATAACTTGTTTAAATTTAAGTAAATAGCAAAATACTCTTTGATAACTCAATCAAAATTATGACATATTAAGATTGTATTAATATGTTTTTCCATTTATTTGAGCTACATGAGTTGAAATAAGCAATTTTTGACAAGTTAGAATCCTATATTCTTCTTCACTTTCTCCTTGATGAGAATTTAAATAAAGATACTTAACCTTAATCTCAACCTCTGAACCCTCTTCTGTCTTCAGACTTCAGGCTTCCCTGCCCGGCTGCGTCATTTAGGCGGAGGTTTTCCGTCTGCCTCCCCAACTATCAGCGTAAATCTGCTCAATCAGCGTCATCTGCGTTCTAATATCCTATTCCACTAAAACAAACGCCGCCCAGTAGTAGGGATCGTACTTCTTTCTCATTTCCCTTTGTGTTTCGGTGAATGAATTCCGAATATCCTTGCTTTTCAGTAGCTTGGTGTAAAAGGCTTCCATAAACTCAACCGTCTCCTTATCAGGTACTTGCCATAGGCTCATGATGATGTACTTTGCTCCTGCCATCTTGAATGCACGCTGCAAGCCATAAACCCCTTCGCTTCCGCGAATATCTCCCAGGCCAGTTTCACAGGCGGAGAGGACTACGAGCTGGGTGTTGCGCATATCGATATTCACCACCTCATCGGCAGTTAGCACCCCATCACTTTCGCTTTTTACATACTGTTCCAACCATACCCTATTTGCGCCAGCAAAGGTCAATCCTGCTCGCATTAACGGGTTAGGATTCCTAACGAAACTCCAAAGACCAAATCCACGAGTTCCCCTGCCTCCCCTGAAAAAAACTTCTCCCTCTTCGATATGTTCTGCAATAAGTGGTTCGGAAACTGATGGATTGGGATAGAAAAAGCCATGGGTGGCTATGTGAAGTATGTTACTTTTTGTTGCAACCATTTTTAGCTTTTCCTCAGTAGATTTGTCCTTGGTAAATAATTCAATATCAACTTTTTCCCCTTCGAGAATTCCCATTATCCTCTCGGTTTCGAGCCTTGTACCCTCCAGATAGCCCCATATTTCGTCTTCTGTATAATCAGTATTATAGTCGATACCACCAAAAAGAGCTGCACTTGTAATTTCATCAAAACTAAGCTGATTGGGATAAGCTATTGCTGCTGTACTAGTTTGATGATGTATATTATAGGCATCACAAAGCAGGATATTCCTGTCGCTTGCTATGGCTGGAAATGATATTTTATGAAGCAAACCACTGGGTGAGAGATAGATAGTGTTGATTCCTTTTAAATATTTCTCCAAGGGCTTCCAAATAGTATTATATAATCGATTGTTAGCTTCCAAATTTGTCCCATAAACCGAATTAACGAACCTAAGGTTGTTGTCCGATATCTTTCCAAGTATTTCTTGAAGTTCTTTCTCGTAGAACAATCCAACGAAATGCGGTAGGTTGCTCTTTGATGTAACAACAAGAGCAGCATATAGTATAGAGTCTTTTCTACCTTCTTTTTGAAAATGAATAAATTCAATGGCAGCCTCTTTGGGCTTCAGACTTTTCTTAACATTAAGCCAATCTGCACCTTTGATAGCATCGAAATCGTTAAATATTTGAGTTTTACGAACTAGTTCCTTCTCAATGTTGTTCGCTTGCTTTTCAAGCTCTTCGGGTCTGATAGAACGTTTAGAGATTTCTTGCGAGTAAGTGTTCGCTATTTCCTTCCTTAATTTAACCCAACTATCGTATAGAGAGATAATCGATGTGTCGGCACTTGTGTGGATAGCATTCCTCATGGCGGTTGATGACTTAAGAAGTAACCCTTTATTTTTCAAGATATTATTGTAAACCATTTCAGAAATTGCTGGATTTTGGTTGTAATACTCAAAGGCAAAGGCATAGAAGTCATCGAACCTTGATGATTGATCCTGATAGTACAGCTCTTTCTCGCGCTCTGTTAGGAAAGAAAAATTATGAAAAATCGTTCGGTTAAGTGTAGAAATACTTTCGATTATAAAAGGCTTAGCCTTTTCCAAATCACCCATTATAAAGTACAGGCTTCCAAGGCTATGGCATGTTTCTGCGTATTCGTGATGATCATTGCCAAATAATTCCTCCCTAATTTTTTTTGCTTGCAAGAATTGGGATTCGGCCTTAGAAAAATCACTCATTGTGGAATATAAAGTACCAAGATTCTGAAAGATTTTTGCTGACACTGGATGGGTATCGTTTGACAACTTTTCATAAATACCCTTTGCTTCTAAAAGTAACTTTTCTGCCTCATCGAAACGTTTCATATCGCGGTAAAGCGTGGCCAAGTTGATTAAGCTTACAGCGTAATCGGGGTGTTCATAACCAAGTGTTCTCTCACGAATACCTTTTGCTTCAATAATAAGAGGCTCTGCTTCGGTGTTACGTCCCATTTTTTGGTATAGGCTAGCCAGATTATTGGTTATTGTTGCGTATGTTGGATGCTCTTTACCAAGCAGATTTTCCCAAATGTTTCTTGACTCAAGGTACAGTGGTTCAGCAGCCTCCAGATTTCCCATCTCATAGTAAAGGTCAGCAAGGTTATTGCAGCTTGCAGCGTAGTCGTTATGGCTTTTACCCACCGTTTTAGCGTAAATGTTCTTGCTCTCTATGATGTAGGGCTCAGCAGCTACAAAATTTCCGCTATTGCTGTAGAAAAGGGCTAAATTATTAATTCTTAGCCCGTAGTTAGGGTGATCCCTCCCGAATACCTTCTCAGTAATTTCAACCGATTTAAGGTACATCGGTTCTGCTTGCACATATTTCCCTGCCATACGATAACATTCAGCCAAAATACCGCAAACTTGTGCATACTCGTAGCTCTCCTCGCCAAAAAGTTCGGCTCTTATCCTCTTCCCCTCCAGAAGAATTGGAATGGCATCAGCATATCGACCCGTTTGCATATATAAACCGGCAAGGTTTGTGGTGCTGGTTACATACAGGTGATGATGCTTACCAAGCTCCTTTTCAAAAATTGATATTGCCTTCCTTAACAAACGGTAAGCCTCTGAAAAGTTACCGGTATAGATATTCAGGTAACCCAGCCATATACACGACCCACCATAGTTAACATGCCCTTCGCCCTGGAGCTCTTTTCGGAGTTCAATCTCTTGATTGGCAATCTCTAAGGCTTTGGAGAAATTTCCAGAGTAGGTATAAACTGCTAGTAGCCCTCTTAGCATATCGGCATAAAGGGTATCTCTTTCGCCAAACTCCTCTTTAACAGTTAGTAATGCTTTTTCAGCGTAGAAAAATGCACTATCGAAATCAGGTTTCTGCTGATAGTGAAGTCGGAGGCTATCGAGCTTCTGCCAGGTTTGTGAAAATCCAAAAGGGAACTGCAAGGAAAGAAGAAGCATTAATACAAATCCTGCTAAATTTTTCATCTTTATGATTTTAGACATTCATTATACAATTGTTTTTTTTTCTAAACGAAAAAGATAATCAGTTCCATCAATAAATATTAAACGTTGAACCTTGAACCCTAAACAAAAACTCCAAACTTTAGGCACTCTAGGCACTTTACCAACTTCAAATTTCCATCTGCTTCCTCAACTATCTGCGTTAATCCGCTTAACCTGCCCGCGCCTGCCTGACGCCTGCCTGACGGCAGTCAGGGCAGACATGGCAGGCGGGTCCGTGTTATCGGTGTTCTACTAATCTACTCCACCAGCACAAACGCCGCCCAGTAGTAGGGATCGTACTTCTTTCTCATTTCCCTTTGTGTTT
>CAYZSD010000177.1:0-6570 GCA_964481075.1 uncultured Rikenellaceae bacterium
GTTCATTCGATGACCAAATAATGATGGTGAGTGAGATGCGGCGGGTTGCGTCTAGGCTATACCTTCAAACCCCAAACCGCTACTTCCCCTTGGAGCCGCACTTCCTCTTCCCCTTCTTCCAGTTCTTGCCCTTGCGGGCAAAAGTTTGGCTGCTGATGAACTTCCAATTGGGTTGGTATCCCAAGTATAGCGATAGAAACGAAGCCACCGAAGTTGCCCAAAGCATCCGGTTGATGACCAGAAAAGAGTTAAAAATCCTTTTTCCTAAAGCTAGGATATTCAATGAAAAATTCTTAGGTTTAGTTAAGTCTTTTGTGGTGGTTGAAGGGTTTTGATGTTTTGTAAAAAGGTTCGCAAATTTGACGTTTAATAATTTTATTGATAGTTTTGTATGTTAAGATTTGTAACAACTTGGCTTAAAATACTTTTTTACATTATTAATCAAATTCATATATGGTGAACGCTACAACTTCACGCGATAGTTTTAGTAGTAAGTTTGGAATTATAGCAGCTGCTGCTGGTTCCGCAGTTGGACTAGGAAATATTTGGAAATTCCCTTATGTTGCAGGGCAAAATGGAGGGGGTGCCTTCATGTTAATATACCTGTTTTTTGTACTGCTTATCGGTGTACCTGTGATGATGTCGGAATTTGCCATAGGAAGAAAAGGGCAGAAAAATGCATACGGATCTTTTAGCGTTATTGCACCAGGAACTCGATGGAATCTGATAGGCTTTATGGGAGTTGTTGCTGCATTTTTTATTCTTGCGTTTTATAGTGCTGTAGCCGGATGGACTCTTGAATACATTTTGCACTCTGTTACTCATCGCTTTGCAGGACAAACTACCAATGACCTTTCCAATGCATTTAATAGTTTTATTTCAAATCCTATCCGACCCATTTTCTGGCAACTTATTTTTATGGTTCTCACTGCATTAATTGTTCTGGCAGGGATAAAAAAAGGTATCGAGAAGTACACAAAAATATTAATGCCTCTTCTTTTCTTCCTGATTGTCCTTCTTTGCATCCGTTCTGTAACCCTTGACACTGAATACAAAGGTTTAAAATTCCTTTTTACACCGGACTTTTCGAAGGTTAATGCAAAAACGATTCTTTATGCTTTGGGTCAAGCATTCTTCTCGTTAAGCTTGGGAATGGGTGCATTGATAACCTACTCATCCTATTTTGGAAAGAATGAAAAACTAGGTAATACTGCCCTTGAGGTCTCTGTGGCTGATACAGTAATAGCTATTCTAGCAGGGGTAATGATTTTCCCAGCAGTTTTTGCGTTTGGGATTGAGCCCTCATCGGGACCAAGTTTGGTTTTCATCACCCTTCCCGGAATCTTTCAGAAAATGCCTGGAGGCGATTTTTTTGGCGCACTTTTCTTTATTCTTTTAGCAGTAGCAGCATTAACATCAACCATTTCGTTGCTTGAAGTTGTGGTGGCATTCTTCTCGGAGGAGTTATTGATTAGCCGCAAAAAAGCAACCGCAATTGCAACCTTAGCAATATCAGTACTTGGGATTTTTGCTTCCCTATCGTTTGGCCCATTAAAGGATTTCACCTTATTCAACAAGAGTATTTTCGACATTCTTGACTATACCGCCTCCAATGTCCTTCTCCCTTTGGGAGGGCTACTCATTGTTGTTTTTGTAGGATGGTTTGCTGGGAAGAATATACTTCGTAACGAATTATCGAATAATGAATCTCTTAAGATTAGATATTTCACTCTGTTTCAATTTATTGTAAAATTTATAGCGCCCTTAGCAATCGCAGCAATTTTTGTTTACAGTATTTTTTGGGGAGGATTGGGGTAGGGAGAGAAATGTAAAATGTAAAATGATTAATGTAAAATGTAAAAGTTGGGAGACGGGAGTCCGAAGACGGAAGACCGAAGACGGTAACCAGTACGCGTAAATTGACTTTAGGCACTCTAGACACTTTAGGCACTCAATAACCCAATAACCCAATAGTAAAGTGGGAATAGACCAAAGAATCAATGAACTCTTTCAACCCATAGTCGATGCCTTATCGCAAGTGCTTTTCTGGGATCCGATAAAAGCCCTTGGGTTCGATATAGGAACTTCGGCACCAATTGTTGTAGTATGGCTTATGCTTGGTGGCCTATTCTTCACCATTCGCTTAAAGTTCATCAATATCCGTGCTTTTGGACACGGTATCGCCATAGTGTCAGGTAAATACAAGTTGAAGGGGCGTGGCGAAGTGAGCCCATTCCAAGCGTTAGCAACGGCTCTATCGGCAACAGTAGGTTTAGGGAATATTGCGGGTGTAGCAGTAGCAATAAGCCTGGGAGGCCCTGGAGCAACGGTTTGGATGATAATGGCCGGTTTTCTTGGCATGTCACTGAAATTCGCTGAGTGCACCCTAGGAGTTAAGTATAGGCAGATTAATGCAGATGGAAGAATATCGGGTGGACCAATGTACTACCTAAAGAAATGTTTCAAAAGGAGGCAAAACAGGTGGATTGGAAAGTTTCTTTCAGCACTATTTGCCGTTCTTGTAATCGGTGCATCCTTTGGCGGTGGGAATATGTTTCAGGCTAATCAGGCCTTCGCTCAGTTTCAATACGTTGTGCCTCAAGCACAGGGGCACGGAGTGCTATTTGGATTAGGGCTTGCATTCCTAGTTGGACTGGTTGTTATTGGAGGGATTAGGGGTATAGCACGGGTAACCAGCAAACTTGTTCCATTTATGGCTATTCTATACGTTGGCACGGCTCTCTACATAATCGGAGTTCATTTCTACCACATCGGTGAGGTATTCAGGTTAATCCTTTCTAGTGCCTTCGGGTTGGATGCCATAGGTGGTGGATTCTTTGGTGTGCTATTCATTGGCTTTCAACGTGGTGCTTTCTCCAATGAGGCTGGGATTGGCTCCTCGCCTATTGTTCATGCTGCTGCAACAACCTCCGAGCCAGTAAGCGAGGGTATGGTTGCATTGCTTGAACCCTTTGTCGATACCATTGTGGTTTGTACCATGACAGCTTTGGTTATTATCTGTACTGGATTGCATGTGAATCCTGATAATTTGGAAGGGACTCAGCTCACAGCAGCAGCCTTTGGCAGCATCCTGCCCTGGTTTCCTTACATTCTGGTTATCTGCATTTTCCTTTTTGCCTTCTCCACCATGATTTCTTGGTCGTACTACGGTTTGAAGGGTTTCGACTACCTTTTCGGGAAGTTTTTCCTTAAACTTACTGGTAAGAAAAGAGTATCGGAGCTAATCTTCTATCTATTTTTCCTGGGCTGTATTGTGATTGGCTCTTCGAGTAGCCTTTGGGCGGTAATCGACTTCTCGGATATGATGATCCTTGGGATGGCATTCCCGAATATAATAGGGCTGCTCATGTTCTCAAAGGAAATTTCGAAGGATTTGAAAGAGTACTTGCAGTATAAAAAATCTCAAAAAAGATGGATTTATACTAAAGAAACCATCTAACTGGTGTTGAGATTTACCTTTTTAAATTTCATAGGAAAAACTATGTCAAGGCATTATATTAACTGTAACTAAAATATTCAGATATTTCTAATTGGCATTAAAGAACATTTTTTACCACGATAGCAAAGTAACTTTAGATTACAAATTAGCCAGTTTAATGATTATCTTTGCCTCTAATTATCGATTCTACCAAAACTCTTAACTATAAACAATAAACTAAATAAATAATCCTGCTATGAAATTCTTCATTGACACAGCAAACCTTGATCAGATTCGTGAAGCCAACGATCTTGGGGTACTCGATGGTGTTACCACAAACCCCTCACTTATGGCAAAGGAGGGAATAAAGGGCGATTCCAACATTAAACAGCATTACATTAACATTTGCAACATTGTGAAAGGTGGCGATGTTTCGGCCGAGGTAATTGCAACCGATTATGCAGGAATGATTCGCGAGGGGAAAGATCTTGCTCTTCTTCATCCACAGATAGTTGTGAAGGTGCCCTGCACAAAGGATGGAATAAAGGCCATTAGGTATTTTAACGAGAATGGAATAAGAACCAATTGCACCCTGGTCTTTTCCGTGGGACAGGCACTGCTTGCTGCTAAAGCCGGCGCAACCTACGTTTCACCGTTCATTGGAAGGCTGGATGACGTTTCAACTGATGGGGTTGAATTAATCCGTCAAATAGTTAACATGTACCATTTTTACGAGTATGACACCCAGGTACTTGCAGCATCCATTCGTCATACAATGCACATCATCCAGTGCATGGAAGCAGGTGCCGACGTGGCAACCTGCCCCCTAAATGCTATTCTCGGACTTCTTAACCATCCACTCACCGACATTGGTTTAGCAAAGTTTCTAGAGGATTACAGGAAAGTGAACGGGTAGGAATTGATACAATGATTGATTATTTGATTCAAAATTAGATAAAAAAAGAAGCGTAAGATGCTGGTTAAAATCTACCCTGAGAACATAAACAACAAGCTTATTTCGTTGGTAGTTGATGAGCTTCGTAGTGGTGGTGTGATAGTTTACCCAACCGACACAGTCTATGGAATTGGTTGTGATATCACAAAGCCCAGGGCGGTAGAACGAATTATTAGGCTAAAAGGAATCAAGCCAAAGGAAGCTAACTTTTCTTTCATCTGTAGCGATTTATCGCACATATCCGATTTTGCCAAGGTTGACAATAGTACCTTTAAGCTACTTAAACGAAACTTACCCGGACCATTCACCTTCATACTTCCGGGGTTAAACAAGGTTCCCGATTACTTCATCAGCAAACGCAAAACAGTAGGCATTAGGATACCAAACCATCCTATTCCATTGGAAATTGTTAGAATGCTAGGAAATCCAATCCTTACAACCTCCCTTAAGGACGATGATGAGGTGATTGAATACACCACCGACCCTGAGCTGATCTACGAGAAGTATGGGAGTGATGTAGATATTATTATTGATGGAGGCTATGGCGATAACATTGCTTCAACAGTGGTCGATTGCACAAGTGAAGAGCCAGTAATTGTAAGGGAAGGGAAAGGTGAGCTTATTAATTAGTTTCCGACTAACAGTAAAATTTAGAATTCTTTTAATGTCTATAATTCAGCACCTTAACCTTAGCCAGAAAACTCATCGGGTTTTAAAATCCCGAGGGTATTGTGCACAAGCAACAAGAACAATGTTGCGATATCATAATAACTTTTAATTAGTATTTTTGGTCATTATATTATTAAATAATTGGAAAGGTTTATGAAAAATATTTCTATTCTATTTGTTTTATTAGTATGGTTCACTTCATGTGAATGGCAACCACTTGAAAAATATGAAGTAGAAATAAATCAGAATGTTAATCCTCCTGAGATTGTTAATCTTGAATCTCAATTTGATAATGATACAATTCTACTTTATGGATATGGTAATTCTTGGCAAATTAACTTTGATTTCCAAAGCCTTGGAGATCATGAAATTTATTTGGTTAAATTTTATTTGAACAGTTCGCTTAAACTTGAATCAAATAATAGTTTTGGAACAATTTATTTATACAACTATCAGTTGCTGGAAGATTTAACAAATACTCTTTCAGTAGAAATTATTACTTCAAGTAGTACTGGTAGTCTTGCTGACATATTAGGAGCAGAAGGTTTTATAATCGAAAAAGAATGGGTTTTAGCAAGGCGGAGCAACTATTCCTTTCATCTTACTTTTTCAGAAAGTGATGGTTATCTTAATATAAGCTGGCCGGTTTGTAACCTTACTGATTTTGATAAATACACTGTTACTCTGTCTGATAACGAAGTGAGAAACATACAGGAGATATTTTATATCGACAGTTCATATGTTGGTCAAGAGCAATGGTTTAAGGTTGAAATACTGACAAAATCTGGCTCTTCTTATTCTTGGGCCTCTGGCACAAAAAACCTTGAAGTGACCTCGTTTGGAATTAGTTATCAAAATGATTATCAAGTCGTGTGGAGTAAAGCTAGGTTTTATAAGGCAATAAGTAAATGGGTGCTTTATGCTAAACCAACATTTGGCGATTTTGAAATCGTCAAAGAGACTTACGATCCAAACGATACAACGTACAATATTACGAACTATGTCTTTGGTGGTGGCATGGCATTTGAATTGCAAATTTTACCCAATAATCCAAATATTAACACAAATCAATTAGGTAAACATATAAGTATTTCGTTTTTGGGTATTGAATCACCTAACTATAAATCGTTCGGTCCTATAGGTAGTGATGAGTTTATTTATGAGGGTAGATACTATGAAGCATGGAATAAAATATATCGATACTCAGTAACGAACAGACAAGTTGTTGACCAGATAACACATACTGTTACAAGTTGCACTGATTTAAGTAGCTCTCCGCTCGAAAAAGTATCAGTGTCACCAAATGGCAATTATATTACAGCCAAATTAAACTGCAACAGCATACTCTTTGGATCTGGTCATGACCTTAGCGATTACTATATTGGCGATTACCCAAATTATTCTTACGGGAATTTCTTACCTGTACCAATCTCTGATGTTGGGATTGGGATTGTAAATAATTTAGAATCTCAAGGAATTATTCTCTATGATTTTATTAATCATAAAG
>CAYZSD010000178.1:0-6565 GCA_964481075.1 uncultured Rikenellaceae bacterium
CAGGCTCACCCTGTGGCCCCTGGTTTCCATCGGCTGCAAAGAGGGCGTAGGGCACAGCTTGGAGCTTTGTCAACCCAAGTTGAGAAAAATTGGTTCCTCCATTGGGGTCAACCTCCACTCGAAGATGAATGCTCTCTGCTGACCAAGGAACCACTGAAAAATCACCTTCAATCATTGTTCCCTCTCCAACCGTTAGGGCCACCGCTCCCTGTGGTGTGGTGGTAACCAAATGGCTTTCGGAGTAATAAATCGAATTTCCCTCTTCATCCTGAAGGGTAATCTTCAAGTTGACCAACTGCCCTGCAATTGGAGCACCACTGCTTTGCCTGATAATTGCCTGATAGCTGAATCCTGTGGGTGCTTGACCCCATAGGGACGCAGACATCAGAATGACTACAATAAGTAATTCTATTCTCTTCATAATTAATGTTTTATTTAGTTTGTTTAGTTTGTAATTGATATTTATTCATTTTCTCTTTATTTTCATTCATGAATTCTGCCTTTGAAATGCTCAAATAAAGAAAGGCTTTTCACTATAAAACCAAATATAAACTTAAACTCTTTTTTAGGAAGACTATAATTATGTATATTTACTCTTCAAAAAGTAACTTAAACTCTTCAAAACGTTAATTAGCTAGTATAAAGAATGCTATGTTAGAGAATTTAAAGAATTTCAGTATAGCAGCTACATTATTTGCTTGTCTTTTTTGGGCAGTAGCACTTATGATTAAAACTGGCAAGAAGAAAAATTCGAACTATTACGTAATAGCTTTGCTATCAATCGCAACCTTTGTTTACATTATGATGTATGCAAAGTTTAACGAGCTGTTTTGGTTCTATGGAAACTTTTTCCCTTTGCAAGCTCTATTTACTCTTTTGCTTTTCCCATTGTTTTATTTGTATATCCATTCCTTAACAAAACAATCGCCTGTTTTCAAGAAGGTTTACATTTGGCATTTCGTAATGCCAATGTTCTTTACACTTCTTATGTTTCTTGTTCTTCATATTTGGATGGATGGAAACGAAAGGTATCTGTTTGTTAGCAATCATATTTTTAATGAATTCATTGAAGGACAGAAATTCAAAGTTGGCTTAATTGTGTATGAGGTTGGAAAAAAGTTTTATGTATTATCAAGCATCCTTTACACATGGTTAATCTTCAAAAATTACAAGCAACACATTAAGGTAAGTCGCGAAATATTCCCAAACGATGAAGAAACTGATTTGAGTTGGTTAAGAATACTTTTTTTTGCTTTTATTATTCTTGTTTGTTTTCACCTTGCCATTCAGCTATATAACAATGCATTTGTTGCAAAACAGGATTTGCTTGTAATATTTTCGTACCTCTCGTTTGCAGCTTTTTTCTTTACCCTCGGATACTTTTGTTTCAATCAGAAGCAGATATATCCACCATTTACAATTGATTTTGAACACGATAGAGTAAAATCATCAAAAATTAAAACAGAGGATATTGTATCGTACTTTAATAACGAAAAACCTTTCCTAAACCCTGAGTTCAGCTTATACGATCTATGCAACAGGTTTAATACAAACCGAACCTACCTGTCGAATCAGATTAACAGTAGCTTTAACATGAACTTTCGGAGCCTAATCAATACCTATAGGCTAAACGAAGCTAAAAGGCTTCTGAAAGCTGAGGTGGAGAAAAATAGCTATATATCCATGGAATACATCGCTTTAAAGGCTGGTTTCAACTCATACAGCACCTTTTCAAGGGTGTTTAAACAGATGGAGGGGATTGCTCCTTGCGATTTTAAAGACCAGCTTTCCAAAACTGGTAATTAGGACTTGAAGTTTTATCAAACCTTTGATAGCCCCTTTATTCTAGTTTTCCCTTGATGATATATGTCATTTTTTTTCTCTACTAATTTCTTGGCATCAAACGTGTGTTTAATGTATATTTCGAGCTCAACCAATAACACATTTCTTTATGAAAACAAGAATGTTCTTTTCTCTATTACTTTCATTTGTGTTTTTGTATGTAGCTGTTGCTCAGGAAGAAAATCAATCTTCAAAAGAAGTTGATATTTTCGACTTATCGCTCGAGGAGCTATTAAATCTAAGCGTGGTTTCTGCGTCAAAGGTTAAGCAAAAACAAGCAGAAGCTCCAAATATCATCTCGGCTGTATCAAACGATCTTAATCGGAGCTTTGATTGGTTGTCAATTAACGAAGTACTGTCTTTCCACCCTGGATTTTTCGTAGCACAAGACTATGAAAGACGAACAATGGGGTTTAGAGGAATGTTTGAAGGCTGGAACAATAACCATTTGCTTCTATTGATTGATGGTATTCCGTTTAATGATAACCTTTATGGAACTGCATATACATGGGAAATAACCCCACTGGTGTTCACCAACACACTTGAAATTATTCATGGTCCTGGAGGTGCACTTTATGGTTCGAATGCAATGAACGGTGTAGTAACATTAAACACGCTAAAAGCGAGTGATTTAAATGGAGTTGGAATGGCAAAATTTCGATTTGGTACTAACAACTATCGTCATTTCGATATGACAACTGGAGCAGAAAACGATAATTATGGTATGGTTTTATCTTTCAGCCACAACGGAACAAATGGGAACGAGTATGAAACATACGACGCATCAGAAAGGGTTGACGTTGCAGGAAATCCATTAAAATTTGTGACGAATGACTCTCGGGAAAGCACTTATATATTCTCAAAGATTTACGGTAAAAAGAAGTTTAAAGGGTTACAGTTTCAGTATCACGAGCAACACTGGGACTTTCAAACGGGTCATGGTTGGCTTTTTGTTGTGCCCGATCGTCCTGAGAACATGAAAGAATATCGAAGGCTTTTCGCCTTGAAGTATTCACCCGATAGAGATGGAGAAGCGTTCTCTTATGAGTTTACTACACGACTTCAAATTCATGGCATCGACTGGAACATGAGGTTTTTCAACGATGGAGCCTACGAGGGATACTACCCTGATGGTGTGTCGGAATATCTGAATACCAATGCAAAAGATCTTTTTCTAAGGGCTCAAGGAACGTATCATATCAAAGACCACACTCTGCTGTTTGGAATTGAAAATACAACCTTCTTATACGACGGAGATAAGGCACACTATGCAAATATTGACATGAACTATTGGTCCGATCCAGATGACCAGAACTACTTCGAGCTAAACCCCTGGCTCGAATTTGTTCAGGAAAAGCCTGTTTACAATATTGCTTCATACGCACAATACATTTCACCCAAGTTCTTCAATAAAATTCAACTTACAGCTAGTGGTCGTTTCGACCAGATGTTTTTCAACTACCTAAACTTAAATGCCTCTCCTATTTCCACCACTTCAAAAGAATTCCGAATGATAACCCCCCGAGTTGCTGTTGTTTTTTCTGCAACACAGTCGTTAACTTTGAAGGCTATTTTTGGTCAGGCATTCAGAACCCCCACTCCCACAGAGATGTTTGGATATAATACCTATACTCTAGCGTCGAACATCGAAGAGTTAGAGCCTGAGGTTGTTACAAACATTGATCTTGGAGCAACATGGGAAGCATCCTCAAATTTCAACATACGATTAAACGGATTTTGGGTAAACTTCGAGAATCAAATCGCATATAGCGTAGCTAATTACAATCTGAGCACCAACATCTATTCTCTCAATACTACTGGTGTTGAACTAGTTGCCCAATATGCAACAAAAACTGTTGCTGGTTTTGCTAACCTTACCTATGCACAGAGGCTAAATGAAACGATTCTCGATAATACTGTTACCGAAAGCAGCGATAAGATTACATGGGCTCCTGCAATTCTCTTTAAATTTGGAGGAAGATACAGCATTAAATCAGCCACTTTCTCACTTCTTGGTTACTATCAAGGAAAAATGTTGCGAAGAGACTCCGATATTTTCGATGGGATGGAGAACTATCGACCAAAGGAACATGTGGATGGTTGGTTTACTGCTGATATAAAATCTTCATATACTGTTAATCAGAACATTGAGATTGGAATTGCCATGAAGAATGTGCTAAACCAAGAAAGATACTTCATAAAAAACAATGCTTATCTTTTCGACTATAAGCTTGAAGGGAGACAAATAATTGGGGAGTTAGCAATAAAATTCTAGCAAATTCACCTATTGGCTTTAGGGTAGTTAACCTAGCATTTTTTGTGCTTTCTTTTGCTTCTGCTTGAAGCGGATATTCTCAAAGTACGAAATGATTCGACCTAAGAAGTTGATTTGTAGCGTTATGAATAAAGCTAAAGAAGCCATCCAAATCACTGCTAGGTTAAACCAAATGGTGTCAACCAACTGGTTGTTAAACTTTTTGAAGGGTGCATAGAAATGTGCTCTTCCCCAGTTGTGTTGAGGTAGCATAAATATTGGTTCGAATTTTTGAATTATCCTTGAGTCAGTTTCAAGGTATTTGGTTACCTCATTTGTATTCAACACCCAATCGGCTAGGGTTTTGTTATGGTGGTTTTGCTTTAGCAAGTACACTACATCATTACCAAGACTATCGGAAATTGAAACGTAAACGCTATCCTTTGCCATACGAGCCGAAGAGCTTAGGTTGTTGTATGTCATTCGAACGAAAAATAGGTATCCCATTGCTTCATCGGCAATTACATCAGTAAAGCCATCGCTATTGAGAAGAGCAATAAACTCGAATGGAGGTACCTGCCCCGATCGATGAAGATTAACCAACTCATTTTGAATAATTCTAAGATTTCGAACGTTTCGGGAATCATTCTCATGGCCTAACAACCTAACGCTCTCTTCAACAAGACTTTGAAGACGAGGCACCAAAAATGAGGCAACAAAGTGAGAATTACTGATGATTTGGTCGTGTTGATAGAAATGTTGCTGAAACTTGTTCTTCTTAAACTGCTCCACAGCCATCGCTTCGTATGCCCATCGCGATACCATTAAATCGCCAACAACCGGGACATAAATCCGCTTCGAGATAGACGGGTGTAGGTTGTCGAACTGCACAACAGTACCGCTTAAAAGGATCTGTGGAACAAGTATAAAGGGGATTGTAATGTATATAGCAACTACTGAACCTAACCCTGCGCTAATATTTAAACCCATCATATTTGCGAAGCAAGCTGTGGAAAAGAGGATAACCCAGTACTGAATCATCATTCCCTCGATTTGGAGGATTGTGTTTCCAACCAACACGAACATCGCCATTTGAACGGCCGAAAGCGCAAAAAGGTAAAAAATTTTGGCGTTGAGGTAGCTAAAACGGCTAAGGTTGAGGAATGACTCTCTTTCAAGTATCTTCTGGTCGCTAATAATCTCCTCTGCACTCACTGTAAGCCCCATAAAGAGCGCAACAAGGATACTCATGAAGATATATGCAGGCAGATTTTTGTTGTCGGCAAAGATGAAAGCATCTCCAGGGATATATTTAGTGAAGAATGCTAGAATGAAAGCCAGTATTGGAGCTTCAAGAAGATTTATTACAACGTACTGCTTGTTCGATAGTTTTGAAAGGATATTCCTAATAAAGAACACCTTAAACTGAACTTCAATATTTGGAATGTTAAAGAAATTTTTTGGAAGAAGACTCTTGTGGCTTTTTGGTTCAGTCTTCGATTCAATGTTGCACTGGTACATAGTGTACCACTCGTGAGGTGTTTTTTGTCGCTTATGCGAGAAATTGCCATCTTTATCAACTACCTTAGCCTCAACTATTTCAAGTATTTGGTCAGGATTAAGGGTTCCACACTGAGGACATCCACTCTCAGTTGCATTAACCTGGGTGCTCATTGTTTTGAAGTAAACGATGGCATCCTGAGGATTGCCAGAGTATATTGGATAGCCACCTTTGTCGAGCACCCAAAGCTTGTCGATGAGCCTGAACGTTTTCGACGATGGTTGATGTATGTTAACAATTACAAGTCGCCCTTTGTTTGCCTGCTCTTTCAACAGCCGCATAACCATAAGCGAGTCGCTCGACGAGAGGCCACTGGTGGGCTCATCGACAAAAAGGACGCTGGGTTCGCGCATTAGCTCTAGCCCAATGTTTAATCGCTTTCGCTGCCCACCGCTAATCATCTTGTTTAGAGGCGATCCTACCTTCAGGTTGCGAATCTCCCAAAGGTCTAAATCATCGAGAATTCGCTTTACCGTGTGCCTCACCTTGAACTCAGTAAAATTGCTGAAGCAAAGCTTGGCGTTGTAGTAAAGGTTCTGGTAAACCGTAAGGTTTTCGAACAGCAAATCGTCTTGTGGAACATAGCCAATAATGCCCTCAACCGCACGCTTATCGCGATGAATGTCGTAACCGTTAATAAGCACTCTACCGTTCTTAGGAAGAAGCTTGCCTGTGAGCAGATTAAGCAGGGTTGACTTTCCGACACCACTACCACCCATAATGCCAATGAGTTGCCCCGATTCTTCGGAAAAAGTAAACCGTTGAATCCCGTTATCGCTATCAGGGAAGTGAAACTCAAGGTTTTCGGCAGTAAAAACAATTTTCTGAGGCTTGCTTGATGCTAATATCCAACTATTCAGTTCTGCATAGTAGATGGGGTCAATCTTTGGCCCTCGAATAATGGCTCC
>CAYZSD010000179.1:0-6558 GCA_964481075.1 uncultured Rikenellaceae bacterium
CATATCATCCAGTAAGATTTTACTTAGTGGAAACTATGAGTACAATGGTTTGTATTTAAATAAACCAATAAAAGAACACATTGAGGCATTTATGCCAAGGTTAGATGAAGTTATTGAAAAACATCCAAATCAATTGTATCTTCCTTACTATAAGGCTAAAATGCTAATCGCATTAGGCGATACAGGTGATGTTCTTAGCGCATTCATACCATTTGCAATTAAGAAACGGAATGATTTCTGGGCTTGGGACGTTTTAGCAGATGTGTTTCCTGCAGATGATATTCGTAAAACGGCCTGTTTGTGTAAAGCACTTACCTGCAAAACATCTGATGATTTTCTTGTTAATATTAGAAAGAAATTAGCAACCCTCTTAATACAAGGAAAACAATTAGTAGAGGCTAAAACTGAGATTGAAAATATTGTAGCCACTTATAACTCTAATAATTGGCCCATAAAAGAGGAGATTCTTCAATGGCAAAGCCAGAATTGGTATAAAGAAACCATAAGTCAGCCCGACAACCAAAGATTTTACCAATCTCTTGTAGGTATTGCTGATGAAATTCTGCTTGCCGACATTCCAGAGCGCATAGTGGTTGTAGAGTTTGTAAACTCCTATAAGAAAATACTGAGTTTTGTAGAGAGTAAGTCCTCAAAAGGTTTCTTCTACTATGGCGATTATTTAAAAATTGTGAAGATAGGAGACGTTTTAAAAGTTAGGTTCAAGGAAAATCCTGATGGTGAGCATTTCAGACTTTTATCAGCAAAACTGTCCGACGAGGAGCCTGATAATGAAGTTATAAAGGATTTTTCTGATACCCTAAAAGTTTTTTCAGACATTAACTTTGGTTTTGCTGGCGACGTTTTTGTTGATTCAAGAATAATGGCAAAGAAAAATCTTCAGCCAAACCAATCTGTTAAGGGGAGAGCAATTATTTCATATAACAAGAAGAGGCAGGAATGGGGTTGGAAAGCGATAGAGATTAGTGTTGAACAAATCTAATCACTATGAAATCATCTAATTATCAACTTAACGCCAACTAACCATGACCCTTATCTTCCCTAAAATTGATCCCGAAATCCCGATGCTTCAGGAAGAGACCCGATGTAAACCCACACCCACCAAGCCTGACTACCGTCAGGTAGGCGGGGAAGCTGGTTCGTTACACCTTTTATTGTAGCCTGTTTATCAGTTTCTTATGGGGTTTTTTATGTTTCGGTCGTTATCTTTTTGGTCGTCCTTCTTCGTCTAAGTAATTTCAGTTTTTTTAATTCTTTTTTCTTTTTAAAGAATTCACTTAAGGCTTTTTCTTCAGAACTTGTTAAAGGTTCTTGACTTCCAATAAAATCCACTTCCAGTTCTTTTTTCCTTGTTCTCATTTTTATTGGTTTTTTAAAAGTATTTGTCAATCAATTTAAGCGCAGCTTGCGTATCAATAATCATTAATCTACCACCAAAGTGAAAAGCACCTAATGCCTCTTCATAGTATTTTATAAGTTGACTTTTTGAAGTAAATGCTAAGTTTCCTTCGTGTCCCCTTTGAAATGAAAGTTTGCAGGCAAATGCAACTAAATTTCCTGGCACACCTGCATACATTTTAGTCTTGCCTTTATTAAACGGAGCGCTTTCAATTAGGTGCATATAAACGTGGTCGGACTTTACTTGTAGGCTTAATAATCCTTGAGTTACATTGGGATTATTTACTATGGTCAGTTTATAAACTTCTCTCTCAGGTTGTTTAAATTCTGTCAACCAATTAAAACCCAACCATTTTTCTTTGTGGTTAGTTTAAGGTCCTCTCTTGTAACAACAGAAACTTCAGTCGGGAAACTGTCACCCGTTACAATGTTTTCAATTGAATTAGTGAGTTTATCGATAACGAAATCTAATCCTATGTTTTTCTTTTTTTTCATATTACAAATATACAAAAAAATGAGTTAGGATTCCCCAAAAAGGAAAAGTCTGAGCGGTCTTCTGGCATTGGCTACAACATCTAGTACAGCCCCGATTGCCCTGTCGGGCATCGAGGGTGGTTCAGTGAAAATTTATCGGTCTAAGGATTTTCAGTGAGACCCGAGCTCTGCGAGCGAGCGAAGCTGAGAGTGCTGGCCGAACTAATCCCGATAGCGAGGCATTACAGGATAAACTTTGTGCTAGATTTTCACTTACTTTTCGGGAAAATCCAAGTGCCTTAGAACCATTGTTTCTATACAATAAATAGCACTGTACTACATTCTGAATATTCCAAATCGCAATACGGAATATTTTATGTAAATATTTTGATTATTAGTAAATAAATTACTACTATTGCATATCGCAATATGGAATATTTATGGCAAAAGCATTATTTCAGCCCTCAATGAGTCCGCAGGACGTGGTGGTGCTACTAAAAATCATCACCTATGGTAGTAATCCTTGGTTCCAGAAACCAATGGCCGAGGAATTGTATATAAGTCAGTCGGAGGTTAGCAAATCAATTGCGCGCTCAAGGTTTGCTGGGTTAATCGATCCATCTGGCAAACAGGTTCGTCGCTTAGCACTTTTCGAGTTTCTCAAATACGGTATAGCCTACGTTTTTCCACAGCAGCCGGGTCCATTGGTGCGAGGAGTAGCAACTTCTCATTCTGCTCCCCCACTTTGTAATGAGATTAACAGCACCGAACATTTTGTTTGGCCATCGGGCAAGGGAAAGGTTCGTGGGCAAAGTATAGTTCCGTTGTACCCATCGGTGGTGGATGCTGCTTTACACGATTATAAGCTTTACGAGTTGCTTGCCCTTACCGATGCGCTCAGAGTTGGTAAAACTAGAGAAAAGGAACTGGCTGTTAAAGAATTATCAAAAAGGATACTTGATGAGTGACAGGGTAATAAGAATAGATGCAGTTGCGGAAGTAGCCAAAGCTCTTAAGGAAATAAAAATTAAGGTGGCATTTATTGGCGGGGCAATTGTTGGTTTATATGCCGATGATATGGGTGCCGATGAAATTCGTGAAACCAAGGATGTTGATATAGCCCTAGGTCTTGTAACTTATTCAGGTTGGTCGGCCATTCAGGAGAAACTTTTTACCCTTGGATTTCATCCAGACCCTTTTGGACCTTCAATTTGTAGATTTAAGTACAAAGATATACCCGTTGATATTATGTCCAGTGCCGACAACCCTCTAGGTCCATCAAATCGATGGTATTCTATTGGTTTTGAGAGTCTTCAGGAGTTTGATGTAGAGGGAGTAATCATCAATATTTTCTCTGCCCCTATTTTTCTAGCCACAAAATTTGATGCATTTAACGATAGGGGAGGAGACTATAGAACCAGCAAGGACTTTGAGGATATTATCTATGTAATTGACAACCGACAAACAATAGTTCAAGAGGTAGAACAGGCAACAAGAAAAGTTAAAGAATACCTTGTAAACGAAATTGAAAAAATTTTACGAAACCCTATGCATGAGGAGTTTATCTCATCGCATATTAGCCCATTAACCTACCATGATCGCTACCCTATTGTAATTGAGCGATTAAAGAGAATTATTTCAAAGGATAATCATTAAAATCCAACTCTGCGAGTGTACTAAGAAGAGTTCGTTGGTCGAACTAATCCCGGTAGCGAAGCGTATGGAGGGGAGACTAAGGCGTTGAGCTTTAAGACCCCACCCTTAGGGTCTATACCTCAAAGCATCCTAATTTCCCTCACAATCCCATCCTTCACCTTCGGCCAGGTGAGGTTCTTCTGGAATACAATGGGATCGGCATCGGATTCGGCATCAACGAAGTAGTTTATACTTTTGATGACATGAAAAATCGTGGTATGCTGATATTTAAATTGGTACAAATCGAGAATTTCTGTTAAAGGTATCCTTTTCATCAAAAAGAATAGGTCATAAAAATCTTTCTTTTTCCCTCTAGCCGAGAGTGCATCAAGTTTCATTGGCGCAATATCCCTGATATTTGCAAGCCTAATTTTTTTTTCTTCGACAAAGTCGTATTGAAAACCGTACTTGAATCGAATAAAATCAACTTTTACTTCTTCAATTTTCGTAATAAGAGAATTACTTCTCTCGAATACAGCTTGAAAAGAAGAGAAATCCGATTGCAATAGTCCTTTTAGATGGGTTGTGTCAAAATCACTAATGGAGAACATTTCCAGATCAACGGATACTCTATGACCGATTTGCAATGACAAACCTGTTCCACCAACCAATATGAATTGTGAAAGATAGGGTTTTTGCATTAATTGCTTTAGTACTGCCAATGTGTGGGGTGCAACTGTCTTTGTGAAAAGCATCGAAATCTTTCTTTTGGTACATTAAAGTAATTCACACAAAACTCTAACACAATTCTATCCATGTATCGAAACTGTGTGGCATATCCAATTATTCTATTCTTTCCATAGTAATTAAGGATGGTCTTGAACTCATCCCAAGTCCCCATCTGCAAAACCCTCTCCACAATAAATGCGGCGTGCTTCTCGGCATCCACCGAGTAGGGGTCAACATCCCAAAACAGGATTTTTGAAAGCCCAAGCACCACCTCCCTTTTTTCGTTGCTCTCTTTGGCCATAGTTCTACAAAAATACTCATTTTAGATTTTATTTCAATTTCGAAGAAATAAAAAAAAATGATAAGAATATTTGCTAAATGAGCAAAAGTTCAATAAATTTGTAACGAACAAATGCTTAATATTTGAATGTCGCCACGAATAAAAAAATTACGGAAAGTTTTAAATCCACCCCTAATGAAGGGATTTAAGCCATATGGCCCCGAGGTAGAAGGTATTATATTGGAGTCTGTTCTGCTTCACTACGAGGAGTACGAAGCGTTGCGATTGTGCGACTATGACATGTACAACCATCATCAGGCTTCTGTTATCATGGGCGTTTCGCGTCCAACGTTCACACGTATCTATGCTTCTGTACGCCAAAAGGTTGCAGTTGCGTTTGCCGAAGGCAGGCAAATAGTAATTGAAGGTGGAAAGGTTTACTTCGATAGCGATTGGTACCATTGTAAAACCTGTAAATGCTACTTTAACAACCCACACAGGGAGATTGAGGTGACTGATTGTCCGCTTTGCGGAAGTGGGAGCGTTGCAGGCTATGAAATTGAAGGAGAAGTGGATGATGGAAGTGAGGCAAGACAATGCACTGATCTATGTATCTGCCCTCGTTGTGGATATGAGAAGGAGCATAGGTTTGGAAAGCCTTGTGGCCAAGAGGTTTGCCCCGAGTGCCAATCGCCCATGCGAAGGAAAGGGCGTTCAAATAGACGCAGAAACTTAAATTGTTAAGATATGAAAGTAGCTATTACATCAACAGGAAATTCTTTGGATTCAACGCTCGATGAGCGTTTTGGGCGTTGCTCCTACTTCGTGATTTACGACACGGAGAGCAAATCTACAGAGTTTATCCCCAACCCCAACAAGGAGGCGGAGAATGGTGCTGGACCTGCATCGGTGCAGCTTGTTGCCTTGCGCAATGTGAGCAAAATCGTATCGGGTGAATTTGGGATGAAAATCAAATCGCTTGTCGATAGCCTTAAAATCCAAATGATTGTGGTTAAGGAAACCAAGAAGGTGAAGGAAATTATTGAAATGTTGGAACACTGAGGAATTTCGAATCCCGACCCCGAACCCCGATGCTTCGGGGTCGGGGTTCGGGACGATTAACGATTTTTGATTTATGAAGTTAAATCTCCCAAAAAAATCTTAAATCTTCAATCGTTAATCAGAGTTCTTAAATCAAAAGAGGAGGTAGTTATGCCAAGATTTAATCAAACAGGTCCGGTTGGACAAGGTCCAATGACTGGCCGCAGAATGGGACGATGCACAAACTATGGTGCAGGAAGAAAAAATGAGTCCCCGAACGAGAACCCCAATTTGAATCCCAATGAGAATCTTCCTGAAAACTTCGGAAGGGGCTTTGGATTTGGTCGCGGAGGAGGTGGCCGCGGACGTGGCCGTGGTTTCGGAATGCAGAATCGCTTTAGGGGTGGACAATAAATAATTAATTGCCACAGATTCACAGATTTATGAACAACCAAAGGTTGTTTTATCAGAGGAGATTTTTAAAAAATTGAATTTTTTAATCAGTGAATCCGTGTCATGTGTTTGTATATAGCGATTTAATCATAATAATTAATTGCAAAACCGACAACCAACATCTGACAACTCAATAACAAATTAACTCAATAACTAAAACATGAATAAAACAATCGCCATTCCGTTGGAGAACGGAGTTCTTTGTGCCCACTTTGGGCATTGCCAGCAGTTTGCCCTTGTAAAGGTGGAGAATGGGAAAATTGCAGATATTCAGGCGCATACGCCTCCTGAGCATATTCCTGGACTATATCCCCGCTGGGTTGCTCAGCTTGGCGCCACCGATGTGATTGCCGGTGGAATGGGACAAGAGGCAATCAGCCTTTTCAATGAGCAGAATATCAACGTGTTTATTGGTGCCCCAATGGTCGATCCCAGAACACTAGTCAACGATTTTGTTGCAAGCAAATTGGTTCTAAGCGCCAACTACTGTAACCACGATGGGAACCATGAGCATGGGAATTGTAGGCATT
>CAYZSD010000180.1:0-6493 GCA_964481075.1 uncultured Rikenellaceae bacterium
AGTTGTTACATTTCTTCAGAGGGAAACTTTTTCATCTATGGGAAACCAACATCGCCTACTACACTAAATTTGTGCCAATTACATGGAGACGATGAAATTGAAATGGTAGTAAGTTTACCCTTGAGCGAAATTAAGTTTGTTCGTTTTTCACCAATATTCGTTGACCAATTGGTAATATTTCAAAATAGCACTTTTTCTGTAAGAAGATGTGCTGATTTTTTCCCCTTGATTGAATATAACCTAAACATTGATAAGTTTCTTGATGTTGACTTTTTTAGTAATCAAATACTCACATTGTCAGGAAATACTTTGTCGGTAAGAGAATTAGAAACAGGGAATATTGTTTTTTCTACAGAAATCAATAATTACCTATCATCATATTTTTCTGATTTAAGTTTTAAACTTCACAGTAATACTATCTTTCATTCCATTGGAATATCCAGAAAAATTTTCGATTAGCTTATTTATCTTTAATTAAACTTTTCATAAACATGATTCAAAGGCTACAATCTTTACAATTCACCAAAAATTGCCGTATCTTTTATTTTTTTCGAAAAGTTTTGACTCTTTCCTTGATAATGTTTACATATTTTTTTAGTTCATATAGTCAAGAAATTGTTATCGGCACTCGAATAGGAATAGGTCATTATTCGATGAATGAATTAAAAGTTTTTAACAAGAGGGTACTGAGAAGTCTCCCTTTTGATGCAAAGATTACAGATAACTATCCTCAATTCTATTACTATCAACCAGAAGTATTTCTGGCTTACAAGAAAGCAAGTGTAGGATTAGTATCATTTTATCACTCAACTGGGTCACGAATCTCTTATGTAGATTATTCAGGTGAATATTTATTCGATTCTAAAATTAATTCAAAGGGATTAGGTTTAGCAGGAGAGGTTAAGTTATTTCCAAATAGAAATTTCATGTTGGGGCTTTCATTATATTCCGAAATAGGGTTTCTTAAATCTTATTTAGAATTAAAAGAACATCTTTCTGTATATGATCATACATTAATTAGTAATGAATTTTTATATAACGCTTTAAGTACTTTTCTTGAACCAGGCATCAAATTACATTTTAGATATTCCTTCATAACAGTTCAATTTAATTATGGTTATCACCTTCAACTTAGGAGTAAACCTTTTGTTAATGATACCGGTAAAGAATTAACTGATTATTTCAAACCAGTTAAACCTAATTGGTCGGGTTTGAGAATAGGAACATCTTTACTTTTTGTATTTCCTCTTAATAATCAGTAATAAATAGTTTTCTGATTTTTTCAACAAATTACACACCTAAAAACCTAACAATTAAGCATTTAAAACATCAACCACCAATAGTGGGTTAATAAAACGCAGGTATCCATCGAATTAGGAATCGTTTCAGCATTTTCATGTTTTTATGGACGAGGGTGAAATAATCGAGCAAGGTCAACCAACAGACCTATTCAAAAACCCTAAGACATTAAAACTCAAGGAGTACATGGTTGATGGGAACTAATCCTATATAACCCTGAAAACGAATTAAACCAACTTAACCCTATAGGAAACGCTGAACTTACCCTTCGATATGCCATTGAGCTTTCCCTTAAGGAGCTGTCGTTTGATTGGTGATACCCTATCGGTGAAAAGGATTCCCTCAAGGTGGTCGTATTCGTGCTGAATTATACGTGCAATAATACCATCGAACCGATCCTCATGCTGCTGGAAGTTCTCATCGTTGTAACGAATCAGTATCGAATCGGGTCTTTGAACATCCTCCCTAAGGCTTGGAATGCTTAGGCATCCCTCGTTATACAGCACTAGGTTGTCGGAACTCTCAATGATAACAGGATTGATGAAAGATTTCTTAAAATCCTTAAGTTCAGGGTGTTCATCTTGTAATGGTGAGGCATCAATAACAAAGATTCGAACCGATTGGCCAACTTGTGGAGCAGCAAGTCCTATCCCATCGGAATGAGACATTGTTTCAAACATATCCTTTAAGAACTCCTTTAGGTTAGGGAAGTTCTCGTCAATTGGGGTGGCTACCTTCCTAAGAACAGGTGAGCCATAAACAAATACAGGTTTAATCATTTTTTATTTTATTCTTTTCAAAGTCAATACCCTCAAGGTATGACTGTAATATTATCGTTGCGCTAATTGTATCAACCAGAGCCTTATTCTGTCGATCCTTCTTCTTTAGCCCTCCTGCAAGCATTGTTTGAAGGGCAATTTTCGACGTAAAACGTTCATCGACAAATTCTATGGGCACACTTGGATACATTTTTTTGAGCCTGTTCACAATAGGTTCGATATACTTAACAGCATCCGATGGCTCATTGTTCATTTTTCGAGGCATTCCTATGACAAAAAGTTCAACCTCCTTTATATAGGGGTATTCCGATAAGAACTGGAAAAGATTCACCGAAGCAACAGTTCCAATTCCGCTTGCAATCATTTTGAGAGAATCTGTAGCCGCAATTCCCGTTCGCTTTCTGCCTATATCAAGTGCTAAAACCCTTGCCACTGTTCAAAACCCTCTAGTTTCTTTTTCCTGATTATAGCATACTAACTTTTCAATAAAATCCTCCTTACGAATAACATCGAAAGGAATGGAGCGATTATTCTCAAGCACGACCCTACCCTTATCGAACTTATCAACCTTTGAAACTTTAGCCAAATTAACTAAAGTATCAGGTGAAGCGAGGTGGAAGCCCCTTTCTTTTAGCAATGAAGGTAGGTTTAGTTTTAACTCGGGATAGGAAACCTCCGTTTCATCTGTCATGAAAAAGGTTGTAACCTCCTTTGAAATGACAATGAATAAAACCTTCTCAAGATCTATGTAGCTATATGTATTCCCTTGTGGAATAACGAGTTTCTTTGGAAGAATACCCTTAATATTCTCAAAAAGGATTGAGTAATTCTCTCTTGGGCTAACCTTTTGGTCGATTAATTCATTTACTTTGCCTACTGCACTTATAAGTTCATCGATATCAACGGGTTTTAGAAGGTAGTCTATTGCGCTATACTTAAAAGCCCTAACAGCATATTGATTAAAGGCAGTTACAAAGATTACATGAAATTCCAAGTTGGGAGCCAGGTCGAAAAGTTCGAAGCCATTCCCTTCGGGCATTTCAATGTCGAGGAAAACAATATCAGGATTGAGGGTAATAATCTGGTCAACTGCTTCCCTAACAGAACGAGCTTTACCAACAACCTCAACATTCGTACAAAACTCTTTTAGAAGCAGTTCCAACGATCGTAATGCGGCAATTTCGTCATCAACAAGAAGAGCACGAAGCATGGAATATTTTTTTGCAAATTTACTACATTATTGGTTACTAATAAAAAAACTCTTCATCAAATGACTTCTTCATCCCATTTCCCCTTGATTCTTAACAGGAACTACAATGCGGACTCGTGTTCCAGTAGCTTTTTCATCCTCCTCACTAATATCGAAGTAGGTTATTGAGAAGTTCTTACTATAAATTGTATTAAGAATTGATATCCTTTCCTTGGTAATTTTATACCCTAAGGATTTATGCTCCGATTTGTGCCTTTCGTGAATCAGGTTTGCAGCCTTCACTCCAACACCATTGTCCTCAATTGTACATATTATTGTTCCATTATCCTTTGCAAAACGAATTCGAACCCAACCATGTCTTTCTGCCTTAAGCATAATGCCATGCCAAATGGAATTCTCGACAAAGGGTTGGAAAAGAAGAGTCGGAACATGTTGCTGCAACAGGCTATCATCTTCAACTTCAATCGAATACTCTAATTTGCCTTCAAGACGTAGTGCTTCCAATTCGAGGTACAGCTTCAGGGCCTCAATCTCGTCTTTCAAAGGTATAGTTTGCTCCAATGAGTTGTCTAAAGTCATTCGGATTAGCTTTGAAAACTTTCCTAGGTATTTCTGTGAACTAAACTTGTCTTTCTCAAGGATATACATTTGAATGGAGTTCAGCGTGTTGAAAATAAAGTGGGGGTTCATCTGTTGCCTCAACGACTGCTGCTTGTAAAGGTTTATGCTATTCACAAGTTCGTTCCTCCTTCGGATTGACCTAATTCTTGAAAGATATACTAAGTAAAGACCTAAAGTTAAGGCTAAAGTAAGCAAAGAACTAAACCAAAGAGTCTTCCAGAAAGGAGGACGTATTGTGAACGAAAGGATTGCTGAATCGCCCCATAAATTGTTGGAATTCATTGTCTGAACTTCAAAACGGTACGTTTTTGGTTCTAATCCTGAGAATATTGACTTTGTTGTTCTGGTGTAAACCCAGCTAGAATCGAGGCCTAATAGTCGGTATCGGTATTCCAACCTGTCCATGTTTTTGAATGCCAATCCTACATATTCAAAAATCAAAAAGTTCTGGGTGTAATCTAGCGTTAGTTCACCTTTTGTAATGTTAGTTTCGAAATTGTTTACACGAACGCTAACTATCTTGCAATTAGGCTTTGTGGCGTTTCCTTTTATGGTGTTGAGATTAAATACAGCTATCCCTTTAGAAGTTGCAACATAAACCTGGTCTTCCTTAATATAAATGCCATTTATGTCGTTGGTTGGTAAACCATCGGCTGTGGTAAAATTGTGAATTTCATTTATTTTCCCTTTCTCTCTTTTAAACCAACTTATTCCATGATTTGTTGAGAGCCAAACTCCCGATTTGTCAACAAGCACTTTCTTGATATGATCACTTATCAATCCCTCGGAACGTGTTAATTGCATGATTCCACTATTACTTTTCACTATAAGCCCAAACCCCCTTGTGGCAAGAAGCAAACTGCCATCTAAATCAATCGCAATGGATGAGATACTTTTTGAAAAAAAAGGATTTTCGTTGCCAAGGTATTCGTAAAACCCTTGATGGTAACTCCAAAGCCCATTATTGCATCCGAACCAAACAATACCTTTTGAGTCTTCACATATAGTATTAACTGCTCCTGAAAACTCATTGGCATTTTTCGAATGGTAAATTGTTTCTTTCCCATCGAATTTCCTTATCCCATAGGCTGTTGCAACCCAATAATTCCCATCGAACGATCTAAACATTTCACGGGTATGGTAGCCAAAGGTGTTATTGCTATATAAGTAATTTGTGATATCCATACCATTGTATGAATGTAGAAATAAGTTGGTACCAATCCAAATATTCGAAGAAGTTGCGTCTGGAATAATGAATCTCACGCTAGTTTTTGTATGTTTCTCATCTGCAAGAGTATAATTATCTAATCTATTACTTCGAATGTGGGAAAGAATACCCGATTCGTAACCAACATAAATTCCTTTCTCGTTGGTATAAACCGCGCTTACTCTCTCGAAAGGTAAAACATCGTTCCCATATATACTAACCTGAATATTAGGATAATAGAATACACCCTCGGTAAGCGTAGAAATCCAATAACCACCCTCTCTATCCCTTAAAACTGATGTAATTCGCAAATTTTCGAGAAGAAAATACTTGGGGGTTCCCATGAAATCGGCATTTTCGAAGCAATAAACCCCTCCAGTTAGAGTAGCAGCCCAAAGATTCTTTGAATCATCAACATTTGCCCAGATAATATCTTCGCTAATCATTCTCTTCTGCAATACCTTTCCATCCTTCATTCGAATTAGAAATCCATGTAATGCCGAGAGAAATGTGTTTTCACCCTCATATATTGAAAAATAGTGGAAAGAAAAACGGGTTTTCTCGAAAAGATCAACACCTGAGTAACGATGCACCTGACCATCGGTTAGAAATACCATATCGAAAGTAGGAGCTTTTAATGGGTTTGAGATAAGTACTTTACCCTGAGAAGTTTTTTCGAATACAAGCTGTCCCTCCTGATGAATACCCATAACCCTTTGATAAGCCCCATCCTTGCTTATTTTTACTCGACCATACTGTTTCAGGGATAGGTCAATGTTATCGAGTGAATCGACAAGGAATGATAATTTTACTGGCCCACGAGAGGTGGGTAGATGTTCTCCAATCTTATAATTAAATGGGTAAGGATGAATCTTTTCGTTTTCGAAGAAGACGAGCCTTCCATTGCTTGAAATAAACCAAAGCCTTCCCTTATAGTCACAGTAGATTTCGTAGATTGTGTTCTCTATTAAACCATCTTCTGGCCCATAGTTAGTAAACGTTGTACCATCGAATCGGCTCACACCTGCGGCAGTTGCAATCCAAATAAAACCTACCGAATCCTGGTATAAATGGTAAACTTCGTTTGATGCTAACCCATCGTCAACCGTAAACTGTTTGAATACAGGTTTAGGGGAAATTGTTTTAGAATTTCCAAGCACATAAAAGAAACAGAGCAAAAGAATAATGGAAACTCTAAAGATCAATAGAGATTTCGGGAAAAAACTACCCCTTTTCTGCTCGATGTACACTTGGTTGGTGGATATATTTTTTACTATTGAACGACAAAACCTTTAAAGATATTACTAGATTGCCTATGTTACTCGCATTGCTCGTGAGATCGCTGCGCTAAGTTCGGCGAGCTAAAGGTTCTTCGCT
>CAYZSD010000181.1:0-6334 GCA_964481075.1 uncultured Rikenellaceae bacterium
GTTACCGCCAAGTGTAAAGAACCCACAACTCGCAGAATAACTGGATTATAAGCCAATTTTAATATTTGTATCACTGACAAGAAATGAATTAAAACCTACCATAACTTCACGCACTACCAAGAACCTCAGAGACTACATTAAGCCTAAAACTTTGACAATGTGTTCAATTCTTACAATGACAAACATTGAATTAAAGATAGTTAAATGCAAATTGCTAACAATATCTTTCCTGTTTTCAGTTTGCATTTAACTTAATCTGTTTTTTCAAAAACTATATTTTAGTTTCATATAAACCATGTCGTTTTTATTATACTGACCAAACCTACCTTCTGTTCCTGCAAAAATATTTGCCCCTAATTGGATATCGAATCCATCGGCGAATGAATACGATACTTTCGGTCTAATCAATGCATCCCCATTGTTCAATCCAATGTAGGTAAAGAGTTCAAGCCAAAGTCGCTCACGAAGAAAATCTTTTTTTGCCAAGAATGTCATGGTGTTCTCTAGCTCATCATTACGGATTTCCTCCTCATAATCAAGAATGTTCTCTTGAATAAATTGTGCAGATAACCTAACTCCCGCAAGGGTGTAATCAACACCAACCATATAGTGTAAGTAATCCTTTTTGATGGTGGCATTGGGAATGGTAGGCGTTTCGGTTTGGAAATACTTTCCTGAGTAGAAACCACCTTCACTTCTAACAACTAACGGGCCAAGAGGAATTCCAATGCTTGCACCACCCATAGTTAGTCTGTGGTGTTCTGGTCGAACAATTAACCCTGTGAGCTGCATTGTGGCTGGGTTAATTTGTTTGGTAATATGCATCGCTGGATCATCAGCCCAAAAATATCCTCCAACAATCTCAAAATCAGCTTTAGACGACATGGCTGAGAATCGCAGGAAGAATTCGCTATTCTCAAGCTTTGGTTCGATTTCAGTAGTTGAGTAATCGAATGTAGGGGTAACTGGGAATGGGATTGTAGGACTCCAGATGGAGCCATCAACGGGCATTTGCGTGGGTGTAAAGATTGGTGCCCACACCGCCTCAATGGTACTGTTGCCAAAGTAATAGTTCAGCTTAGCCGAGGTTACACCCATACGAATCTCATCGAAATCGGGTAGCAAGAACTCTCGCAAATCCTTTGGCGAAACCACATCGGTAATGAATACACCCTCGGCTTTTCCATAAATAATTTGCTGCTTACCCACGCGTACATCCATATTATCAAAACGCAGATCGAGGTAGGCTTCTCGCAAACCTAGTTCCAAATCTCTGTCGAATTGGTGGTATAGGTATGAATTTACTTTAAAGCCAACTTTTTCCTGTTTTTTCTCAAAAGTCAGGTTAAACGTGTTCTGAATAATCGAAAAATCGTTATCTCCGCCTGTTAGAACACCAGTATAGTTTCGGGCATAGCCCGAAATATCTAGATTCTCCTGAGCTTTAACAGCTACTGTAAAAAGCATTAGGAGAATTAAAGAATACTTAACTTTTTGTCTCATCTTATTCATTTTAATGTTTGTTGAAAATCAGCTATTATTTCCTTGATTTTGGCTAGTAATCATTTATATTCCTAGGGTCATGCTGCGCTCAGTAAACCTGCTGTCGGGAATTCCCTTATTCTTCTGAACATCGGTAAATTTCATGTTGGTTCTATGGTTCTTCTGCACGTTGTGCATCTCGGTTTCGAGAATAGTCCAGAACCCATCAACCTTGTCAAATTTCTTTATGGTTAGCACTTTTAGTAGTTTCCCTCTGTCGTCGTAAAACTCACGCTTCAGCCCCAGAAAGTTATCCTTCATTACCCAGGTAATGGTTTTTGAGTACAAATAATCATCCTCCTTGGGAGTGCTTTCCACCACGTAGCAATCTTTACCATCAACTGTTTCCTCACGAAGCAATTTGTGATTATCCTGATTTGGGTGACGGTCGCCCAAATCATCGTAGGTGAAGTCGGAACCCATAAAGTAATCGCTTTTCCCTTCACTAGAAATTCGCTTAGTGCGCTTGAGCGCTGGAAGGTAGATCCACTGGTCGTCGCTACGTCCATCGGTGTAGCTCCAGTTCATAAACGAAGTGTTTTTTACATCGGCTGGCGTTACAAAGAACATAATCTTCTTCTCCATCTTTCCATCGTCCTTTATGAACTGCTTTAATGTACGCATACGCTGTTCGCCACGGTTATTGGTTAGGGTCATGGTTAAACTCCCCTGGGTATCCTCACCCGATGGATTGTTGTACACCTTTTCCATAACCTGCTGCCCGGTAAGTTGTGCATTTGCTGGCTGATAAGCCATAGCTGTGGCAATAATTGCCATTGCAAAAATTTTTACTGTTGTTTTCATCTCTTTATTTGTTTAATGATTAGTTTGTTATTCTTTTTTTCTAATAGTTTTTTTCTTTCTGGTAAAAACGTTAAAGCTAAAAACCAGTATCATCATAACTGTTAGAGTACCCAAAAGGCTTGTAAACATATTCATCGACACAAGGGCACCCAAGGTTCTGTTTGGTGGAAAAACCGAGAAAAGGAGCACCATAAATCCCGAAATAACCACAATGGCGTTAAAAAGAATTGCCTTACCCGTTTGGTTCATAGTTTTGTAAATTGCGGTCACCTTTTGGCGACTATGCGCCAGATTCTGCTTATAGTACTGCAGGAAGTGGATGGCGTAATCAATTCCAATTCCAATGGCAATGCTCGATAGCAATGCGGTGGTTGTGCTAAGCGGAATGTTCAGTAATCCCATTACTCCAAAGCTCAGAACGGCTGTAATAAGAATTGGTAACGAGCCAATTAGCCCAGCTTTTATGCTTCGGAACATAAGCGTTAGCAGAATTAGAATCAATCCTAAGGATATGATAATGCTCATTATTTGTCCCTCAAGGATTAGATCGGTAAATACCAGCGCCTTATAACCCGAACCAGCGTAGTTAACGGTGATTCCCTGAGCGTTCAGTTTGTCCTCAAACTGTTTAATTACTGTCAATGCCTCGTTTATGGTTTTGGAGTCGTCGCCCTTAAGCTGGAATGTGATGTTGGTGCGATTGTAATCATAGTTAATCAGCTTTGTCAGGTTTTCTGGATCGCCCGACATCTCGTAGAGGAGCAGGTACTGTGCCACCATCTCGTTGTTCTCGGGAATATCGTAGAACTCCTCGTTGTCGGCATTCATCACCTTGTTCATCCGCTTGATGTAGTCGGCCAGCGAGAATGAGTTGCCCACCAGGGCAAGTTTTTCGGTTTCGCTCTGCATTTGATCAATAATTTGAAGATTCTCGGGTTGCTTAAATGCGTTTACCTGATCGCTTTCGAGAATTACATTCAGCGTTGATGTTCCACCGAACTTGCTGTTCACAAATCTATCGGTTAGCACAATATCACTATCCTTTTCAAACTTATCGAGGAAACTCGAGTTGATCCAAACCTTCTGAATACCAACAAGTGAAATAATTATCAGAACCCAAACCGTACCGTAAACCCACCAACGATTCAGAAGGAGTTTGTTGGAAAGGAAGCGGAACGCTCTACCCTTGGCAACCTTTTTCACATCTGTTTTTTTAATCATTGGCTTGTAACCAAACACAATAACCATTGCGGGTAAGAAAAGAAGGGCAAGCAGGTACGCTGTAAAAATTCCAACAGCAGTAAATACACCAAAGTACTTTATTGGGTACACCTGCGATGAAAGCAGCGAAATAAAACCAATAATTGTAGTGAATGCCGCCATGCTTAATGGTGCAAAAAGAATTTTTACAGCATACTTCACAGCATTCTCCCTTGTTGTTTCTGGATTATCGTAGTAGAAGCGGTTGAGGTGGTTGTAGTAGTAAATGCCGTAGGCCACACCAATGGCAATTAACATAACTGGAATCATGGTGGACACCGAGTAGATTGGTACTTTTAGCACCGCCATCATACCAAAAGCCCAGATGCTGCTAATAAAAACGCTTATCAACGTTGCTGCAGTTGCCCTTACGCTTCGCAGAAGTAGAAACAGAACCAGCCCAATTACAACAATTACAATAGGAACCATCCGTTTCATATCGGCTGGGCCAAGGAGGGCCATTGTACCCTCAACGATTGGCCTACCCGCAATGTAAATTGTTTCCTCATCGCTCTCAAAGCTTTTAGCAAATTCAACAATTTGCTTGTAGAACTCAGGTGTAAACGTTCCGCTTTTCATCCCCGCTACTACCAGAGCAGTGGTTTCATCGGTTGATACCAATCGACCATAAACCATATCGTTGGAACGAACATTTTGCTTTAGCTCCTCGAGTTTTTCCTCCGATCTTGGAACCCGTGAGTAAAAAGCTTTTACATCAAGGCCATCCTCGCTACCCACAATGTTATCAGCAGTGAAGAGCGACATCACATCATTCTCCTCAAACTCTTCCATCTCAATAAGGCTTAGGCTGATTTCCTTTATTTTCTGAAGAGTTTGCGGGTTGTAGATACCATTCTGTGCTTCAATGGCAATAAGAATACCATCCTTAATGTTGAACCACTCCTCAGCCTGGTCGCTGTAAACGAATGCTGGATGGGTTTTTGGCATGTACTCGTCGAGATTGGTTTCCATTCGGGCATTTTGCTTCATAGAGCGGATAAAGAAAAATGTTAATGCTACCACTACGATCATGATTGCCCAAGAAAGGAGCTTGTAGTTCTTTTCAATTTTTGTCATCTGATTAGGTTTGTTAATATTAACTAACTTTTTGTTTTAAAAAATAACATCATGTAAAACAAGATGTTTAATTTACATGTTACAGTAAACGTGCGTTCTGTGTTGGCTTTGGTGTTTTTACCACAAGAATCCTAGCAGTTGATTCTGAACTGTTTGAAAGGCAGTGCACAATATCCTTGGGACTTACCACAAGGTTGTCCTTTGCTACGCTAATGGTTTCATCTCCAACCCTAACATCAACTGTTCCCTCGAGGATATAAAAGAACACATCAACAGGGGTAATGTGTGGCTTTAACGATTCTCCTGGTTGAAGTTGGATATGCATTACCTGAGCATCAGTTTTCTCGTACATCAGTCGAACATCAACTTTGTGTGGAGTTTCCCTAATTTCTTGTTTTGTCCAATTAGTAATCTTCATATTTACGCTTTTTAAGTTATTGGTTTTTGTCTTTTCTGGTTTTATCGACCTCAATTAAATTTCTAATGGTACTAAACAGGTGGCTAACCTCCTCGCGGTGATTGAAGGATTTATCGCCCATTTGCCACCGTTTTACCATCATACGAAGTGAACCAATTATTACTATGGTAAGGTATTTCGATTCGATTTCGTGTTTTATTTCGCCTTTTGCTTGCCCTTCTGCAACAAGTGCTTTAATAACATTGCTATTACGATCCATTATTTCTAAAATTTTCTCCTGCAGTACTGGTTCGTTGCGAAAAATCTCTTCTGAGAAAATCACACTCACAAGTGAAGGATTGCGTTCAAAGGCCTCGAAATGCCCCTGAAAAATGCTTTCAATTTTCTGTAGTGGACTATCTTTCACGTTCGCTTGCTTCCTGAACATTTGCTCACCGTTACTTTTAAAGTAATCGAGAATTGCTAGAAGGATGCTAATTTTATTCTCGTAGTGCCTATATATTGCGGGTTCCGAGATACCAATTCGTTTAGAAATATTTTTTATGGTAAGCCCTTGAATACCTATTGAAGAAATAATCTCCAGCGAGGTGTCAATAATTTCCTGTTGTCGCTCGGTTAGCATAGCATTAAAGGTTTTGTTTTGCTTGACGCTTGTTCATAATCATATTGGTAACTGCAAAAATAATGAATAGTAATCCTAGCCAAACGTGAAGATGGATCATCAATCTATGGTTTGGCTCAATGTCCAAGATATAAAGGATAAAAAGTGGTATTGAGGTTAGAATTATTCCAATAAAACATACCAATTTAAGTGTTGAAATTATTTTCATGGTTATTTCGTATTAAGTTAAGCATTCAATTCAACGCACAAAGTTAGTTAATGTTCACTAACCTGCAAGTTTTTTAGCATTTTTTTACAAAAAATTCTGCTTATGCTTAAATAACAACGTATTGACAGTATTCTTGAGTAATCATAATATCAAACTGATAATTCAAAGCAATATTCAGATATATATCAAAGAACTTACAAAGACTACGCAACAAGAAAAATTCTTATTAAATTTGTCAATAAAAGCTCATCCATAAGTAGCATAAATTGAATAAAGTACAATAACAATGACAAGAAGGCTTAATAATGCCAATGGTTTTCATTACAGGAATACAGAACACCAGGCGGTAACAAGGGGTGTAGCCAATGTGGGTTGACACTGGGACTTCGGAGCGGTTTCGCCC
>CAYZSD010000182.1:0-6185 GCA_964481075.1 uncultured Rikenellaceae bacterium
GAAGGACTGGATGTTAACCTTAAACTTTTCTTGCATAGGTTTAAAGGGCAGGGGATACCAGTAAATGAACCAAGGGTGATTGTTAATGTTAATACACCCGATGATTATGAACGCTTTTTAAGGTTTACTTTTTGAAGTTACACATTATCAATATTTTGAAAGTATATGATGAGAAAATGGATTCTAAAAGCGATTGTTCAAAAGTTTATCTCTTTTCTACCATTTAAACATTTCTTTAACTCACTGTTTCAAAGGTATGTTACGGGGGGTATAAAGCTTACTGAGGAGTACTTTTTCGATAGAATAGTACATGCAAGAGAGCACCTTCATGTTTTCAGGTTGAAAACTGGATTGCCTTTTCCGTTCAGAACTCTCGAGCTGGGTACCGGGTGGTATCCTATTGTCCCAATTTTTAATTACCTTTCAGGTAGCGACGATATTAATAGCATTGACATCAATAGGTATTCCAATAAGTTTAGAATTTTGGAGGCTATTCGTATGTTCGATTCCTATATCAAAAAAGGGACGTTGAATCCAAAGAATGAAATGTTTATCGATGAAAGGGTTGAATCGTTGGGAAGAATCTTGAGCAGAAGTTATTCTTCAGCAGAAGAACTATTGAAAGCGTTGAATATTAAGCATATAATTGCCGATGCAAGTAAAACCTCATTCCCTTCGGGTTACTTCGATTTGATTCATTCTAACAACACCCTTGAGCATATTTATGAAGAGAAATTGGAGAAAATACTCACAGAGTTTACCAGAATTCTGGGGCCAAAAGCTGTGATGTCTCATTTTATTGATATGTCCGATCATTTTGCCCATTTTGATAGGTCTATAACAATATACAATTTTCTTCGATTTTCCGATTTCCAATGGAAACTTATCGACAACTCCATTCAACCTCAGAACAGGTTGAGGATGAAAGACTATCAATCATTTTTTGATAGGATGAATACTAAATGCGAGGTTTTTAGCTATAGGGATGGCGACAAGGAAAGTCTTCGAAAACAACCAATAAATTCAAAATACTCTAATTGCACTCCAGAGGCTTTGGCCATTAGCCATTGCCATCTTATTGTTAGTAACCCCTGACGCTCTCCTTGGTTAGGTTATGTTTGTTAAATATTTGCGATAAAAGACCAAGTTTATAGAGATCGAAAAGCAAAAGGTTAGGTTTTGTTGTGCATAGAACCCTGCGAATAAAAGGATTAAAGAATCTAAAGAACCATTGCAAGGGTAGTGCTAAACCGAGCATTTGCATGTACCTAAAGTATCGAAGAAGCCTGATGTTTCGTTGTAGATCTTTCTTCATGTGAGGCACAATACGAAGAAGGCGGACCAAATTCACTATACCATGCTCCGATTTGATAAGGTATTCGAAGCAAGGTTCGATACCTAGATTAATGCATGGGTTGTTTATATGAAGTATTGGAATATTGTTGTGCATAAGGTCGAGACCAAAAATGGTATCCTCATGCCCATACCCCGAAATCTCCTCATTGAATCGAATCCTATGGAATATGTCCTTGTGAATCATGAAGTTACCACTTAGGAAGGATGCGTAAGGGAATATCTGACGGCGAGCTGCGCTCTTGGTTTGGCGCGAAACGCCATATCTCCACCGAAGCATTAGCTCGTCCTTAAAGGGTTTAGGCCCATACTCAATTCCTCCGCAAATAACACTCGCCTTATTGATGGCTAGGTTGTAGTTGTGCAAGAATTGGGTCGATTCAGGTATCATATCACAATCGAGGAAAAGGAGCCACTCACCCTTTGCAAAGTCGGCCAAACGGTTTCTTATCTTGCTTCGCCCCAAATTATTGTCGAACTCCAGGTAGCTAACATTCTTATTCTTAGCTAAGGTTGCATTCCTTTTCTTGTAGTAGGAAAGGGAGTAGTCATCAAAAACAAGGATTTCAATGTCAATATTGCTCTCCTTTGCTTGCCGAAGAAGATCTTCAGTTAGCTCTGTGATATCGAAGTTGTAAACGGGCAAGCAGACGGAGATCATGGTCTTTAGATTTAAGAGTTGCTTTCATCATCCCCTTCAGGTAGTTCGTCTAAGCTGTTGAGGAGTTCATTTGGAATCGATTTTTTTGCCTTTGCACCAAGTTCCTTTAGCTTCTGAACCTGCGACACCAGATTGCCCTTTCCGGTAGTCAGCTGTCCGAGGGCTCCGTCGAAGCTTTTCTGGGTTTTGGCAAGGTTATCACCAACCGAGGAGAGGCTTTCGGCAAGACCCACAAACTTATCGTAAAGTTGCCCCCCTCTCTCTGCTATTTCCAAAGCATGACGGTTCTGGTGCTCTCGCTGCCATAGGTCGTAAATTAGCTTCAGGGCTGCAATTAGGTTTGTCGGGCTGATAAGCAAAACCCTACGGTTGTAGGCATAGCTCCAAATGTCAAACCCGCTCTGCATTGCAAGGATGAAGGCTGGTTCAATGGGAACGAACATCATCACAAAATCCAGGGAGCCAACCAGATCCTGATAGCTTTTGCTACTTAGGATATCAACATGGCTCCTAACGGAGCGAAGGTGCTCGGCAAGAGCTTTCTCCTGCTCTTCGGGGTTTGATGCAGAACAGTACCTCTCGTAAGCAACCAGTGAAACCTTCGAGTCAATTATTACCTTTCGGTTATCGGGGTATGCTATAATAACATCGGGTTGAAGCCGTTTCCCTTCCTCGTCCTTTAGCGACTCCTGAACAAAGTACTCTCTCCCCTTGCTTAGCCCCGATTTTTCTAGTATGCTCTCAAGAATCATTTCACCCCAGTTGCCCTGTTGCTTTACCTGCCCCTTCAGGGCATTGGTTAGGTTGTTGGCCTCCTCGCTAATCTTCTGGTTTAGAAGAACCAACTTTTCTACCTCCTTACCAAGCGAGAAACGCTCCTTGCTCTCTCTGTCGTAAACCTCCTCAACCTTCCTCTGAAATTGCGATATGTTGTCACCTAACGGTTTCAAAAGTTTCTCGATGTTGGTTTGGTTCATCTCTGTGAAACGCTTGCTCTTGTCTTCCAGAATGGTGTTTGCAAGCACTTTGAATTCCGATGTGAATTTCTGCCCAATTTCTTCAACTTCCTGCTTCTGCTTATCGAGCATTTCTTTTAGGTACTTGTTTTCCTTTTCCAGCTCAACTGCGCGCTCCCTTACCACCGAAACCTCCCTTTGTAACGATTTGTTTTCACCAACAAGCACTTCCTCATCCTTTTTACACTTTTCAATTTGCTGAATTTGGCTGCTGGATGTGGCATCGGCTACTGCTATTTTGCGGTTTAACTCCTGAACCTCGTTTATCTTAACCTTCAATTCTTCACCTCGTGTTTCATTATCATGCAGAAATTGAGCATTTTGCTTGCGTAGCTCTTCCAGAAGTGTGTTTGCCGACGATAATCGTGTCGATAGCTCCTCACGTTGGATAGTCAATACGTTCTTTTCTTCATTCAACCTCCTAAGTTCCTCATTGGCTCTAACAAGCCGGTCGTTGGAGAGGTTAAGCTCCGACTCGAGCTCTTGAATTCTTTTCAAAAGTAAATCACTATCTCCTTTTGGGCTTCTAGCCCAAAATTTTAGGATGAAACCTGCTGCAATAAACCCTAACAGCAATCCAATTATAATATAGAGTATTAATTCTTGCATTTCATTTTCTGGTTACGAACCCATAAAAGTAGCTCAATTTGTTGACTATTCAGAGGGGTTTCAAACTTTTTTTGTCTAAAACTACCCTTTTTAAATAATTACTTTTTAAGCTCGCTTATCCCTTAATTAGTAAGAGTAAATATCGGTTTTAATCTGAAACGATTAAAATTGGAATCCCCGCAAATGCTTTCTCGCAAAAAAATGAAAGCTAGACGTAATTCATACTGAGTTCCCTTAATAATCACTAATGCAGGCAGATATGGCTTAATTTTATTTAGAATGAGTCTAGAAAAGGGTGTTTTGAAGAAAACCAAGAGTATCTTTTGTTTAAAAGCGACGTATATTTGCATAAACATATAATTAGTCTAAATAAACTTAAACCATAGGCATCATGTCAACAGCAGAATTCAACACCGCCCTAATAGAGCTCGAACCCAACCTTGAGCGCTTTGCGTATAGCTTAACGGCAAACCCTGAGGATGCACGTGACCTTTTGCAAGAAACATACCTAAAAGCCCTCACTTACCGCGAGAAGTTTGAGGACGATACAAACATTAAGGCGTGGACTTTCACCATAATGAAGAACACCTTCATTAATAACTATCGAAAGTCGGTTAAGCAGCGTACTACCTTCGATTCAAGTGATAACCAATTTATTGTTAATGGTAAAGCATTTGGTGAGAGCCCCGAGTCCAGTTTTTCGCATAGCGAAATATCTCAGAAAATTGATGGTTTAGATGATGATTTCCGCATTCCTTTTCAGATGCATACATCAGGTTATAAGTATAAGGAGATTGCCGATAAGCTTAATCTAAAGATTGGAACGGTGAAGAGTCGTATCTTCTTTTCACGCCAGAAGCTAATGAACGTTCTTCCTGATTACAGATAAATTATTTACACCTCCGATTATTAGTAAGTTGGTTGCCTCTCGACATTGGGAGGCAACCTTTTTTTATCATATTGCAGAATTTTTAAATGGTAATAAGAAATTCACAAAAAAGCTTAGTTTTGCCATTTCAAACAAAATTAAAATTGAATTAAGCTATGGAAAATGAAACTAAGAAAAAGGGATTAAGCTCATTCCCAAAGAATTTTTGGACAGTTATAGTAATGGAATTTTTTGAAAGAGGTTCCTACTATGGGGTCATGTCAATCCTTTCGGTTTACCTTGTGCTTGATATTTCACAGGGCGGATTGGGATTCTCCAAGGAGAGCGTAGGGGTTATTAAAAGTGTTATCACACCGTTGCTTTATCTTTTACCTATACTTAGTGGTGCCCTTGCCGATCAGTTTGGTTATAGAAAAACGTTAATTTTCTCATTTGTAGTTATGTCGCTAGGGTATCTTTTTACAAGTTTTAGCACAACATATTACATGGTTTTTGCCAGTTTAATACTGATGGTGATAGGTGCTGGTTTTTTCAAACCAATTATTTCGGGTAGCATAGCCCGCTGTACCGACGAGAGCAATTCAACCCTTGGTTTTGGCATATTTTATTGGACCATCAACCTGGGTGCATTCCTTTTCCCGCTTATTCTTGTTCCCTACATGAAGAGTTTAGGCTGGAACTACATTTTTATTATGGCCGCTGTGGGTACCGGTTGGTTGCTGTTCCTTGCCATATTTATGTACAAAGAACCTACTCGCCCTGAGATACAAAAGAAACTTGGTGAGGTTCTTAAAGGTGCGGTTATGGTTTTGAAGGACTATCGTTTCGTACTCATGATAGCAATCTATTCTTGTTTCTGGATTCTCTATTTCCAGATGTTCGACACAGTTCTTTGGTATCTAACCGAACACATGGACATGACCCCCGTGAATAATCTAGTCAACTCTTTCCTAAAATTTTTCACCGAGGAGCCAGCATGGAAGTTTGATGCAGAGCATGTTACCGTTATTAATGCGGGCACAATAATACTTCTTCAGCTGATAGTATCCTATATTGTGAAGAATACTAAGGCTTTACCAACTATGATAGTTGGAATTGCAATGGGTACTATTGGTATGGGAATTCTGGCTATCTCAATGCACGCTTGGGTTTTCATGGTTGGAATCATTATTTTCTCCATTGGCGAAATGACAGCGCATCCCAAGTTCATCTCCTATGTTGGGCTAATTGCACCTCCCGACAAGAAAGCGCTTTACCTTGGCTATTCGTTCCTTTATGGGGTGATTGGAAGCGGTATAGGTGGAGTTCTTGGTGCGTTTACCTATGTTAGGTTTGTTACAAATATGGGTCGTCCCGACCTTTTGTGGTTGATGTTTAGCTGTATAGGGATTGTAACAATAATTGGACTACTGCTTTACAATAGGTATCTTGCTCCAAGGAGGTAGAGGAAGATTTTATTTTTTTACAAGACGTTATTAAATCGGTAGCTAGTTGCTCTTAGTGAAAGAGTACTCTTTTACCTGTAGTTTTACATTTCTATAGCTTAAATAACGGAGGATGTTCTTGTACTGCATTCTCTTACAATTTTTTTTTCTGTGCTAAAGAAAAGTAGTTAAGATTCTTTTTTTAAGCGATAGAATACATTCGCTATTCCGAG
>CAYZSD010000183.1:0-6117 GCA_964481075.1 uncultured Rikenellaceae bacterium
AAGCATCGGTTTTTATTGTAAAAAAAGATTTTAACCACACATGAAACTTTAACCTTCTTTTTAACAAAGAAATTATTGAATAAGGTATATCGGTAATTCTATTGATCCAAAACAGATTAATATCATACCTAATTGGGAAAAATATATGTTTACCATTAACATAATTATAAATCATCATTGCATAATCAACCCCACAAGCCTTTGCTAATCCCACCCAAAGCCATGTTCTGGCATTTATCTCGATTAGTTTATACTTTTGATCATCGGGATCTTTCAAGTATTCTACCTCGCAAACACCAGTATATTTTAATTCTTTTAAAAGTGGGATCGATTGCTTGTAACACTCTTCAATGTAAATACTTCGGGCAAGTGTAGCTGTACCAAACTGTATTGGATGCTCCCGAAGTTTTTCGCCCATCCAAAATGTTTTTATCTCTCCGTCAACGCAAAATGCAGTGAAAGAAACCGTTTTGTTAGTGCCATCGAAGGGAATTACCTTTTGGGTTAAGGTTTTTTGTATTGGAAATTTGTGCTGGATCTCTTTTAGCTGCTCTGCGAGTTCTTCTTTGGTGCTTGATAGAAATGCCTTTTGCCCTGTTGCCCTATAGAAATCGAGACCCTGCCTTCCTTTGGTTAATACCGGGAAGACTATTTCTTCGATATTTGTGATTCCATCCTCAATGCAATACCTTTTGGGAATGGGAACTCCAAGTGCATAAGCAATTTCAAGCAATTTTGATTTGTCGTAGATTTTTTCAATTACCCCAATATCTGGTGTTATTACCTTATAGTGTTCCTCAAGCCTCCTCTTGTTTTTAGAAATCGTATATACGGCATGGTCGTTCGATGGTATAAGCACCCAGCCCCTAATATGTTCTTTCTGTGCTAAATCAACCAAAAAGTCGGCAAAAGCCTCCTCGTTAAACTCAGGGCAAAAAAAGAATTTACTACAGTACTTTGAGTAACGTGCAATGCAATTATTCTTATCGACCACATAAACAGGTACTCCAGCCTCGCCAAGTGAGCGGGTATTTGAAAGACCTTGAACGTGACCTTCGATTATAATTGCACCTTTTTTTGAAGACATATTGTTAGGGATTTAGGACTGAGGGACTGAGAGGCGTAGAGAAAAAGGACATTGAGATGTAAGGATTTAGGAATGAAGGGTTAGTAAGTCCATTTTTCGGGGAGGAGGGACATGTTAACCAGCTTCCCTAATATTTTATTATACTTCTCCTTTAGTTCTTTGTGTTTATTATTATCAATATATTGACATTGAAGAGAAAAATTTAACCAAACTTGCGTTTCGGCAGCCTCACCTTCACAGTCGTTCAACTTATAGACAAATGATTTTGGATACTTCCTTTTACGAAACGCCTCTGCAAGGTTTGCACATACAGAACGAGATGACCGTCTTATTTGATCTGTCAATGAGTACCTTTCTTCAACGGGATAAGATTTGGTCAATTCAAATATCTCCATTGCAGCCTGAAAAGCCAATTGATAGACCTCCAATTCCTCATGGGATCTGATTTTCATAATATTGAATTTCAAATTAACCCTTCCAGTAACCTTCTAAATATAAGTCTTTTCATCCCTTCATCTCTCAGTCCCTTCATCTCTCAGTCCCTTCATCTCTCTGTCCCTCTATCTCCTTGTCTTTCCATGACTCGACCCTGCTTCAAAAGATAATTGATAAACCTTAAGTTCCCTGTGGGTCTTAATCTTATCTGCCATACTAAAGTTTATCTTAAGTGATTTGGTAATTTGCAATAATCAACCTTTTACTATAACTCACTATCATCACTCTGTTCACTCAAGTCGCTCCGTTCGCTCAAGACTCCCCGTCTAAAAAATTCCGTTCTCCTTTTCTTGTAATAACTCCGTTAATGCCAACATCATCCATGCCTGCGACCAACGTATATAAGGTATTTTGTTTGTGATAACTTTGTTTTTACGATAGTAAAAGAATCCTTGAGGTGATTGCATATTTTCTATGGTCCAACCCGTAATTTGCCTGGCAAATTGATTGTAGTTTGGATTATACTTTTTTAACTTAGAAAAGGTAATTATGCCCTGACTTTGGTTATGAATATCAATAGGCCATTTCTTGGGAATACGCCATAAAGATTGACCAGATTCGAGGAATTGGTTCTTTTTATAGTATTCAAGACCACGACTAATAGACGCATCTACAACCTCTCTAGGCTTTTTAATCAAACTATTAAGGTTTGATAATGAAACAATCACAAAGCCTTGATGGAAGTCAATCTGTTTTCTCTCAGTGCCAGTTTCAGGATTGTAACTGTACCACCACTCCCCTTCTGGTTTCTGTTTTGAAAGCACAAAATCGATTGCTCTGTTAATTAACCCCTGATTTTCCAAAGAACCATTAATAGTATCGGCTTTTGCAAGAACTTCTGCTGCAAGTAAGCTTGCATTATAACAACACCCCTTTGAGAGGTGGGTATAAGCAAAAGAGATGCCTTCGCTTAGCTGTGTGATTGGAATATCATTCTTGATATACTCGGATGCACTTAGGATAAGCTCCTTCGCACGAATGTCTCTCGTTATATTATAGTACTCCCAAACGCCATCCACAATAAAAGATGTAACTACCACCGAGGGAGTAAAGGCGGTAAGGAAGTCGTTGGGTGTGGCCCAATGGAAGTTGTACCCCCAGCACTTTCCCGAATATCCCTTAGTGTAATTACTGTTCAACCAATCAAAAAGCCATCTTGCGGTTTCCAGATAATTTGGGTTTTTTGTAACATTATAAAGTTTAGAGTAGGCCGAAAGGAAAAGACCCATTCCTTTAGGATTGTAGCCTTTGCTTATCCCTAGGATGGGTCTTATATTGATTGGGTTTCTTTTTTGAATCTGAATGGCAATAGCACTGACAAGATTACCAAACTTAATAAATGGGAACCAAGTATTTAATGTGTCGTATGGATCGTAACCTTTAAAGTCGTTTTCTTCACAATACTTTATTAACTTGCCCAAAGATTCAACTACTACCATCAAAATATTTATTTAGTTTAGTTCAACAACCCTTGATTCTTTAATTGATCTTATTGCTTCAAGGGTAAGCAACGAGCTGTGATAGATTTCATCGAAGCTTATTGGGAAAAGAACCCCTTTTGATAATGAACTAATTACTAGGTTAAACTGTGTTGAATGACCCTTATCCTGTCCTTTTAACTTTAATGTTTTCTTTCCTTTTTCTGAAAGAATATCCATACTTTTAAAATCGTCGATAATACAAACCGTCCCGTTGCTAAATACCTCAACCCTCTCTTTAGGTACGTTTTTATTTCCGTTTGAATAGTAGTTGATGCTAGCTATTGAACCATTTTGAAAAACAATGTTAATTGAAACCGTATCGTTTAGCGATGGTGATGAGGCAAGTGCAACTGCTTGGATCGTTTTTGCCTTTGAACCAGCAATGTAACATGCTAAATCGATGAAATGGCAAGCCTCGCCAATTATTCTACCTCCCCCTACTTCGGGATCATGAACCCAATGATCTGGAGGAACGATACCTGCATTGACTCGGATATTTATGGCCTTTTTCTGTTCAGGCATAAAAACTCCCATAAGTTTCTGTGTAAGGGGCGAAAACCTTCGGTTGAAACCTAGCATTAATCCTTTACCTGACTCTACATAAGCTTGCCTAACTCCAAGCAATTCCTCAAAATTCATTGCTAGGGGTTTTTCAATAACAACATTCTTCCCTGCTTGCAATGCCTTTATGGCGTATTCGGAATGTGTGTTATGGCGAGTAAGAATAAAAACCGTTCCGATACTGTCATCATTTATTAGCTGCTCTGCACTCTCAGCACAATATCTAAAACCATACTTATCTGCCACATATCTTGACATATTCCCTTCGGCTGTTACCACTCCAATTAGGTTGCATTTACCTTTTATTCGGGGTAGAACTGCATTTTGGGCAAAACTTCCAGCACCAATAAACCCTACATTTTTTGCATTTGCATCTGATCTCGCTTCGTTAAGTTTGACGGAACTGGAAACTTTTTTCTCAATATCGTAATTAATAAGCAAACCAATGATATGCTCCTCTTTTGATAGGATTAGGTCATAGGCATTGGGTGCATCTTCGAGCGAAAAATTATGCGAGATCAGCTTATCAATATCCAACTTGCTACTTGCCAAAAGATCGATGTAGGATTGCATATTACGATTCTCGGTAAATCTCACATAACCAATTGGATAATCAATGTTCTTCTCCTCGTAGTTTATATCGTACCTTCCAGGTCCATAGGACGATGACATTCTTAGGTCGAGTTCCTTTCGATAGTAGTTAGCTCTTGAGAAGCCCGTTGGAACGGCGCCCACAATAATTACCTTACCCTTTCTTCGGCAAATCTCGCCTGCAAATTCAACCGGATCGAGAGAGTTTGTCCCAGCAGTAATTATTACCGCATCGGTTCCGAATCCATCTGTAAAATCGTTGATAGTATGCACTATACCCTCTTGATTTCGAAGAATTGCCATATCTGCACCAACCTCTTTTGCTTTATGAACCTGCAAATCGGCTATATCAACTCCAATTGCTTTTATCCCTGCTGCTTTAAGTATTTGAACTGTAAGCAAACCGATTAAACCTAATCCAACTACCGTACAGTTCTCTCCAAATCGAAGATCTGCCTGCCTGATTCCCTGAATGGCAATTGCTGCAATGGTTGTAAAGGCTGCGTGTTTTAATTCAATATCTTTGGGTACTTTTACGCAAAGATTTCTATTCACAGCAACAACGTCGGCATGGTATGCTCCAGCGCCACCACATGCAACCCAATCGCCTACTGATATGTCGTTTATACCACTTCCAACCGCAATCACCTCGCCAGCACAGCTATAGCCTAACGGTGAGAGAGCCTCGAGCTTGTTCATTACCACGTCGTAGGTTTTTTTCAACCCTTCGGTTTTTATCATGTCGATAACCATTTTCACCTCCTTCTGACGCGACCGAGCCTTGGCGATATAGCCCTTTCGGGCATCGGAAACGGTTTTTCCCTCGGTGCCTGCGCTAATCACTGAGTAGTGGTTTCGCACCAAAACTTGACCTGTCCCTAAAATTGGGAAGGGAACTTCAAGGATTTCCATTTTCCCCGATTTTAGCTGTTGTGTTAATTGCTTCATTGATTATTTGTTTGTTTTTTATTAGTGACCGACAAAAACAAGATTCTTCACTTCGTTCAGAATGACAGGTATTTATGTAATATATAGTGGGGATGAGGGTCAGTTGGCCTCGTTGTTTGAGAACGAGGCCAACTGACCCTCATCCCCACATCCATTAAAATCATATCCTTGTCATTCAGAGCGAAACGAAGTGTAGCGAAGAACCTTTAGCTCGCCGAAGGTAATCTATTAATAATTTTAAAGGTTTTGTTGGTCACTAGTGATTTGTTTTTATTACATTTTCAAAAATTTGTTCAATCCGTCTTGCCACAATATCAGAACGAAACATTTTGTTAGCCTTTTCGAAATTATTTAAAGACATTGACAAAAAATCGTTTGGATTATTAACCATCTTCATTACCTTATCAACAATATCCTCAGAACTTTTTATCTCAATAAAATGACCGTTTTTAGTTGGTTCAAAAAAATCATTAACTCCACCCACGGCTGTTGTTAAAACAGGTAAACCAAATCCCATTGCCTCGAGCACTGCATTAGGCATTCCCTCTCCGTATGATGGAAATATAAATATGTGTGCTGCTTGGTAGGCATTTATTTTCTTTTGGTTCTCTACAAAACCACAAATTGACACATCGGGTATTTCTTGAGTTTTGACTAGATTCTGTATTTTCTCAAGTTCAAAACCATCACCACAGATATGAAGTTTAAAATTGAATTCAACCTTTTGTTTTTTTAGGTTTTTATATGCTTCAAGTAATTCGAAAATCCCTTTGGTTCCCTCTACCCTTGATAAAAAGAGAAGGTTAATAGTCTTTTCGCTTTTTAACTTGTTGAATTTATTCGCTAAGGTTTCGGGGTTAACAAAACGTACCAAATTCTTATCGAAAAGCGTGGTTTCTAAAAATATATCGCCCTTATAGCCCCACTTAATTAGTGTGTTTTTTGTGTGTTGGG
>CAYZSD010000184.1:0-6108 GCA_964481075.1 uncultured Rikenellaceae bacterium
TCATGGATAGCCTTTACCGGAAAGAAACAACTGAGAAACTAACAGAGCTTGAAACAAAGTATAAGCTTGAACAGAAGGAAAAAGAGAATACAATTCTTAAGCGTTACTTTCTTTACATAAGCATTTTATCAGGATTGATAGTTATTGTTCTACTCTTTAGCTATAGAATAAAGGCCAAAACAACTCAGCAGCTCCGCGAGAAAAATCTCAAGATTCAGCAACAGAATCAAGATTTGGAATCAATCAATGCAACCAAAAACAAATTCTTTTCAATCATTGCACATGATTTAAAAAATCCTCTAGCTGCTTTTGTTGGATTTATGGAGATATTGCAGCAGCGTATCATCGACATGACTAAAGAAGAGCAACAGGAAAATTTAAGGCAAGTTACGCTTCTTGCTGAAAGTATGCTTAATTTACTTGAAAATCTACTAAAATGGGGACGATCACAGGTGGGTAGCCTAGAGTTCTCTCCTACCCTTCTTTCACTTAAGAAACTTGTAGATGAATCAATCAACGTAGCTACTTGGAATGCCAAAGCTAAAGGCATAAGTATTGATAACAAGGTTGTTGACACAATAACAATCATTGCCGATGAAAACATGTTGGCAACCGTAATAAGAAATTTCTTAACTAACGCTATAAAGTTTACCCCTCAGGGCGGTAAGATTATAGTATATTCATTGCAAAAAGCGAACGAGGTTAGCCTATTTGTAGAGGACAACGGAATAGGCATTTCTGCAGAAGATCAACAAAAACTATTTCGGATTGACTCAAAATTTAGAAGCCTTGGAACCGCAAATGAGCCTGGTACAGGGCTTGGCTTAATTCTTTGCAAGGAGTTTGTGGAGAGAAATGGAGGGACTATTCATGTAAAAAGCCAACCTGGCAAAGGAAGTACCTTTGGGTTCACAATTGTTCAGCAGAAGGTTTAGTAAACGATGATGCTTATGTTAATCTGATTATGCTATTCTTCTCATCCTATTCCATTGAACAAAAAGTAATGCCTTCTTATTATTCACCTATTTACTTGGAATATTTTCAAGTACATTCAGTAACAAATCCCAAAATTTCTTGGTTGTTTCAATATCGAGGCGTTCATCTGGTGAGTGAGCACCCCTAATAGTAGGACCAAACGAAATCATATCAAGGCCAGGATATTTTTCAAGGAACAGTCCGCATTCTAATCCTGCATGAATCGCTCTTACAATTGGTTCATTTCCAAAAAGATTCAGGTAAGAATTCTTAGTTATAGTAAGAATTTCGGAATTTGTGTTGGGAGTCCATCCAGGGTATCCATCGGAATGAACAACATTTGCATTGGCAAGGCGGAAAACGCTTTCAACCATGTTTGCAATATCGGCTTTCGCTGAGTCAACAGAACTACGCTGGCTTGTTGTAACCAGAATCTGATTATCCTGAATAAATTTTACTGCTGCAAGGTTCGTTGAAGTTTCAACAAGGCCTGGAATCTGTTGGCTCATGGCAATAACTCCATGCGGACAAGCATATATTGAGTTAAGTAGGTCGTACTGTGTTGGCTCATCAAGCACCCACTCGGGTAGTTGAGTCGATTCAAGGGTTATTGTAAGGTTTGGTTCAACGCCAATGAATTCACCAAGAATTTCCTTTTGATAAATCGAAAACAGCTCCTTCATACTAGCAGTATCGTCCTGATGGACAACAAAAAGCGCGAAAGCTTCACGAGGAATAGCATTCCTTAGGTTTCCCCCTTCGATGTTGGACAAACGGAGATCAAACTTATTTGTACCACGCCAAAGAAAACGGTTGATTATTTTAATTGAGTTACCAAGGCCTTTGTTTATATCATCACCGCTATGGCCCCCCTTCAACCCCGATACTGCAAGCTTAAATGCTTGATAATTACTTGGGATTCTTTGAGCTTCAAAGGCAAATGTAACGGTAGTATCAATACCACCTGCACATCCAATAAAAAGCTCACCTTCATCCTCGGAGTCAAGGTTGATGAGGATTCGAGAGTTGAAGAAATTTGGCTCCATTTCAAAAGCACCTGTTAGTCCTGTTTCTTCGTCAACAGTAAAAAGACATTCAAGAGGACCATGATTTATAGTTTCAGACTCAAGCACAGCAAGTTGAGCGGCTATACCTATACCATCGTCAGCTCCTAGGGTTGTCCCCCTTGCTTTCACCCATCCATTCTCTACGTATGCCTTTATGGGATCAGCATTGAAGTCGTGTTGAGTATCGCTATTCTTCTCGCATACCATATCGATGTGGCTCTGAAGAACTACAGAGCCTCTATTCTCCATCCCTTTGGTTGCTGGTTTACGTATTAGAACATTCCCCGCTTTGTCGGTAATGGTTTCAAGGTTATGCGTTTTACCAAACTCCAAAAGGTAGGCAATAATTTTATCCTCTTTTTTTGATGGTCTTGGAATAGCAAGTATTTCTGAGAAGTATTTCCAAATCTCTTTAGGTTCAAGTGTCTTAAGTTCTTTCATAGCTTAGCTTTTTTAAACAGGGTAAACATAGCTCAATAAAAACTGTCGTGCAAGGATTAGAGATGTTTTTTTTATTAGCTGTTTATACTTTTTTTTATTTACTTTTGCAAAAATATTTAATCCAGCTTTTTTATTAAAGAGCACTATTTCAATTAATTAGATATATTTCTAAGAAAATAATAGTATGATTGATACAACAGAGCTTAAGCATCTGCTCTTCACCGCAGCGAACAGCGCAGTAAGGGCAGGTGCATTAATTATGGAAGTTTATAATTCCGATGATTTCCAAGTGAATCTTAAGTCTGATGCGACTCCGTTAACTCTTGCAGACAGAAAATCGAATTCAGAGATTGTTGAAAGCTTAATGAAAACAAGAATTCCTGTTCTCAGCGAGGAGGGTCGGTCGCTACAATATGAGGAAAGGAAGGGTTGGGAGTATTTTTGGCTGGTTGACCCTCTTGACGGCACCAAGGAATTTATTAAACGGAATGGTGAATTTACTGTTAATATAGCTTTGATTTACAATGGATTTCCAATTCTTGGTGTTATCTATGTTCCCGTTTCAAGTCAACTGTACTTGGGTTTGAATCAAATAGGATCATATCTTTTATCACCCATTGACAAGGAATTTTCGAGTGTTGCCAATCTATTCGAACAATTAGGTTCAAAATCTCAACTCCCCATTGTAAACAAACGTGATAAATACACGATAGTTATTAGCCGCTCGCACACTTCGGATGAAACCAAAGAATATATCGAGAATCTAAAAGACAAGTATGGTGAGGTTGAGGCTATTAGCAAAGGCTCATCGCTTAAGATTTGCTTAGTTGCAGAAGGTAAAGCAGACATTTATCCTCGATTAGGGAAAACTACAGAGTGGGATACGGCAGCAGGACAAGCCATAGCAGAAAACGCAGGGTGTAACGTTGTATCGCTTGAAGATGGAAAAAGGATGAGGTACAACAAGGAAGACCTTGAAAATCCATGGTTCTTCGTGTGCACAAATACTGAAGTAATGAAATAGGTGGTTGTAAGGTTTTAGAATGGATAACCAATTCCAAAATGCAACACGAAATCCGATTTATTGTAGGGTCTATCGAAGGGTATCCATTCAGCCTTTGTTAATGGTGTAACGTTGTCTGAAGCCATCTCTATGCTAGGAACAAAAACCTTGACCCCCACATCGAAGCGTATGGCAAAAAATCCAAGATCCATTCTCAATCCTGTTCCAGAGCCAAAGGCAAGTTGCTTGTAAAACTTGTTCAGTTCAAAAAGTGCACCCGGACGCTCATCCTCTTTGGAGATTGACCAAATATTTCCTGTGTCGAAAAATAATGCCCCCTGCAACATCCAAAAAAGCTTAAATCTATATTCAATATTCGCTTCAAACTTTATATCAGCAGTTTGATTAGGTATTACAAGATTGGGCTCTGTATAGGTTCCTGGACCTAAACCCCTTGCATGCCAGCCCCTTACACCGATTGAACCACCCGATGAATACTTCTTCTCGAAAGGGAGTGCCTTTGAATTACCATAAGGAAATCCTGCACCTGCATATACTCTATAAACAAGGGTGTTCTTATCGTCAACAATTTGGTTGTAAATATAGTTGATATCACTTCTTACAAACTGGGAGAAGCTGATATTGAATAGCTTATATGTGTCATCATCTGCTTTCTCTTTTCCTAGAAGGCTGTAGATCCCATTTAGAATGTTACCGGATACTTCAAAGTTAAATCTTACAACTGAAAAGTTTTCCCTTGGGTTTACCTGTGTATTGAAAATCAAGCTATAACCTGAAACGGTAACAACCTGGTTAACATAACTTTGTTCAAGATACGTGTTTTTTATTATGCTAGCAAAGCTGGGGTCGATTTCAAAAATGTTAATAATACTAATTTCAGTTGGAGTAAAAATGTGAGTAAACCTTTTATGCCCACGCCATGAATAGTTAAGGTTTAAACCAGCAATTGTTCTAGTGTACTGGGGTCTGTCCTGGTAGTTGTAGGAGGCAGAGACTTGGGTTCGAGGGTAGTAGCTTGTTACCAAGCGATTTGAAAAGAATGGACTTATAAGGCGTGGAAAACCAAAACCAACAGATCCTCCATACTCAAGTGCATTACGAATGTTGCGCTCTACTGCAATAATTTCCATCATCCCCCTCAGCTTAATATCCATAGTTTCGGCTCCTCTAAAAATATTCTTATGCTGGTAGTTGATGTTTCCCTCAACACCGATATCAGAAGAAGAGTTTGTACCCACAAGATCAACCTGATAGCTTTGAAGAGTATGAGGTGTGAGCTGAATGTAACAATTAAGCTTTCCTAGCTGTGATTTATCAGATTCTTCTTGTTCTTTAAAAAAGAGAATATCATTAAAGCCATTGGTTTCTTCATTCTTTTCCGAGGACAAATCTTCATTAAAAAAAACGTTTACAACCCGATAAAGCCGTAAGGCAGACAAACTATTACGAGTGCTACGCACAATGCTTTCTGAGTAGAGCTGGTTTGGAGCGATAAAACTTGACGAAGAGATGGTTTTAAGCCTTATACCAGGATTGTTATGGTAAACAAAGTACTTATCCTTAAACAAAACTGTATCAAGTAAATTCGATTGCTGAAGGTGATAAAAATTTACAGGATCGAAGTTAGGGTAAACGAATACCTTGTTGATTTGGTATTTTTTGTAGGTTTGAGGTATTCTTTCCCCGAACTGATTACGAGTAAAACGGTTTAAGATATTGACTTCTAGTTCTACATTTCTATTTTGCAGGTTAGTGTCTGCCTTAAAGTTGATGAAATCGCGGGAAAAGAAGAAATATCCCTCCTCTCGTAGAAGATTTTCAATTCGTTTCCTTTCTTCCCTCAGCATGTCAGAGTCAAACCTTGAATTCCTTTTTACCAGGCTGTTTATGGAATCCCTAACCACCAAATTTCGAATGGTTGTATCCTCTATTATATAGCTAATATTCCTAATGGTATAGGGTAATCCAGGGTTAATCAGATAGTGAACAGTTGCTCGTTTTCCGGAAAGAACCGTAGAATCGCTCACATTCGATAGGTAGTAACCCCTACTTTCCAAATACCTTTTCAGATTTAACGAAGTTTGGGCAGTTTGAAACGTATCCAACAGTACTGGTTCCTCTCCAACGGTCTTAAAGAATTTGCTCAGACCTGAATACTTGTTAGGCTTGGCTGAGTTATAAACCCTAAGGTGAAACCTAAAGAGTAGAATTCTTTTGTTTGGTTGTTGACGAATATAATTAATTAGTTCTCCCTCTTTAATTCCCTTTTTCTCATCGGATTTTAAGTTTATCTCAACCTTATCTAAAAGGTAACGCCCTTCGGGTACATTTCTAGTAATATTACACGATGTGGTTACAATGAATCCAATGAAAATCAGAAAACGTATTGTTCTGGATGAAAAAAAAATATCTTTACTATTCTTTTGAGTCAACATTAATTTGCAGGAATAACTTGTTAGCCTTCTTGCTTTAAAAAATCATACAAACTTAATACAATTGATTCTGCATAAAAAATGCCAAAATACTTTTCTTTCAAAAATGTTGTAATTAATTCTACTTTAACAGATTAAAAACTCCTGTAAATTTTGGTGTTTAGCGAAT
>CAYZSD010000185.1:0-6078 GCA_964481075.1 uncultured Rikenellaceae bacterium
TTTTATTAAAAATTTGAAGAAATTTTTCTTCTACTTTGCAAAAAAAAGTATAACCCATGCAGCGCAAGGGTTAAGTAGTTCGTCATTAATCCAGAAAATGAGCAATAAGGGAAGGTATCCTAACATTCATCAGCCATTGATTGACCTTTGCCGACGGGGCGATAGGAAGGCTCAATTCGAAGTGTACAAGTTGTATCATAAGGCAATGTACAATACCTGTTTGAGAATGGTTGGGAATGCAACAGAGGCAGAGGATATAATGCAGGAAGCGTTCTTTAAAGCGTTTGATAAGATTGATACTTACAAAAATGAAGTGAGTTTTGGTGCTTGGCTTAAGCGTATCGTAGTGAATGCATCGCTCGATTTTCTTAAGAAATCAAAGCCAACGGTTATTTCCATTGACGATGTTTTCAATCTGAAAGATCACGATTCAGTGGACGATTACAACTTTGATTCAGAGACAGTAGAACGTGTAAAACTCGCAATATCAATGTTATCTGATGGATACAGGATAGTTGTAAACCTTGTACTGATTGAGGGGTATTCGCACGAGGAGGTTGGAAGTATGTTGGGTATAACCCCTTCAACGTCACGCTCACAGCTTGCTAGGGCAAAGCAAAAACTAATTGAAATTCTGAAAACACAAAGCAAATAGCTTTAACCATGGATAAGTTAGAAGCATTTATTACGAATAATATTGCTGGTTTTAACAGCGATGAGCCTTCAGGAGAGCATCTTGAACGATTCAAGACAAGGCTCTATGCAAAGCCAGAGGCTCAAACGATTAACCTGTGGCTTGTTGCATTTGCCGCAGCGGTAGGAGGTGTGGTGCTAACTGCTACCTTAAGCCTCCTGCTCAATTACAATGGATTAACACCTCCTCGTAAAAGCGGGTTGGCTTCCGTGAACCTTTCACCAGAAATAATTCAGATTGATGAGTACTACCAGCAGCAAGTGAATAAAAAACAGGAGGTTATTTCAATGATGATGACAGGCAACCTTTCATCTATGGAGAAAGAAATCGGAAAAACCCTTCGCGAGTTGAATGAGGGGTATGGTAAAATGATGAATGAAATTGCTCTCAGCCCCCGTCCTGAAAGAGCCAACTTTGCCATTACCCGCTACTACCAAACTCAACTTGATGTTTTGGAGGGAATAATACTGAATTTAGAGAATATGAATACATTGAAACAATAAAAACTAAAATACCTATAATGTCATGAAAACACATAAGAACTACCTAGCAATCCTTGTCGCTTTAATCGCAATAATTACAAGCGTTTCATTTGAAGTGCAGGCGAATAAACTAAACAAAACATTTCAGAAAGAGTTTAGTGCTGACAAGGGAACTCTATTAAGGATTGATAACCGTTTTGGACAGGTCAGCATCGAGAACTGGGATAAAAACTCAATTTCTATTGAGGTTGAAGTAAATGTTGAGCACTCCAGCAAGGACAAGGCAGAAAGAATGCTGGCAGCAATAAACATTACACTTGATCAAAAGGGTAATGAGGTTATAGGGTTAACTGAAATTGACGAGAAGGTTTTAAAGTCAGCTACAAACTTTAACTTTGGCTCATCCTCAAAGGAAATTAGAATCGATTATAAAGTGAAAATGCCCAAACATATCGACGCTAATTTGAAGAATAAATTTGGAGATATTTTTATTGCAGAGCTTACAGGGCACACTACCATTGAGTTGAAATATGGTAATTTGAAGGCAAACCGAATAGTTTATGGAAGTAGTAATCCTCTAAGTATGCTTACACTTGGTTACGGAAATGCCTCAATTGAAGAGGTTGATTGGATGCGATTCGATGTAAAGTATTCGAATGTTGATGTAACTAAGGGGAAAGCACTAGTTATCTTAAGTAAGTATTCAAAGATTTCTGTTGATGACGCAAGTTCGATTGTTGTAGATTCGAAGTACGATACATATACAATAGGAACAATATCAAATATTGTGGGAGATAGTGGATATACTACATACCGTATTAGCAAGTTAGAAAAGAAGTTAGATGTTACAACCAAGTATGGTGATGTGAAAGTTGGTGAAGTATTACCTAATTTTGAGTCAATAAGTTTCAGAGGAAGTTACTCAAGTTTACAAGCACCCATACCTGACAATGCTTCCTACAGAATCAAAGGTTCTGCTTCGTATGGTGGAATAACTTACAACAGCACTGCACGGGTTAACCGAATTGATACAAACAATAACCTTACTGTTGATGGTATAGTTGGTGAGAATCAGAACGCCACCTCAGTTGTTGAGGTGAGCGTTAGATATGGAAATGCACGACTAAGATAAAGATAAAACTACTGGTAAATATTTTTTGGATAGTTCACAATACCCCTAATATCCTCATACAAAGGCTTTAGTTGCCTGTACATCTTGCTATAAACTTTTTGGTAGAGCTGTGCATAGATGTCTCTGTTCTCTGGGATAGGATGGTAAACCTCGCTAACCCTACACATATTTTCGATGGCCACCTGAAAATTTGGGTAAAGTTTTAATCCAACGACACAGTTAATTGCTGCACCAAGGGCAGATGTTTCAAAGGTATGGGGTTTTTCCACGGGTAGATTAAAGATATCGGCAGTCATCTGGAGAGCGTTTCTGCTTTGTGAACCTCCCCCAGAAACACGAAGTTTTTGGATTTTCACCCCGTTTCGCCGTTGTGTACGTAATGCGCCCTCTTTTAGGGCGTATGTTAAGCCCTCAATGATAGAACGATATAGATGAGCCTTAGTGTGTACATCGCCAAAACCGATAACGGCACCCTTTGCCTCAATTCCTGGTATCTTTACTCCCGGCGACCAGTAAGGTTGAAGGGTTAAGCCCATTGAGCCAGGAGGGATGCTGCTAATCATTTCATCAAATAGCTCTTCGGCAGATTTCCCCAACCTCTTCGCCTGTTCAACCTCCTTGTATCCAAACTCCTTCTTGAACCAATTGATCATCCAAAACCCACGATAAATCATTACCTCGGTATTGAAATGGTTTGGAATGGCACTTGGATAGGATGGAAAGAACTTGATAACCTCAACGTATTTTGGATTCACAGTTTCGATGGTTGCTGTGGTTCCATAGCTAAGACATGCTATTTCGGGGGAGATACAACCCGAGCCAAGAACCTCGCAAGCCTTGTCGGCTGCCGATGCAATAACAGGCAACCCAACTGGTAAACCCGTTTGCTCTGAGGCTGTTATGGTAATTTCACCAAGAAGTTCAGTTGGTTTAATCAGGTCAACGAGTTTTTCACGTTCAATGGGAAACATCTTGTAGTTAATCTCACTTGGCGAACACCAGCGTTGCTTCTTGTAGTTAAAGGGCATGTAACCCACTGTACTTCCAATGGAATCAATATATTTCCCTGTTAATCTGTGAATAAAAAAAGCCGAAAGGAACATGTGCTTGTGGGTCTTTTTCCAAATCTCAGGTTGATTCTGGCGAATCCAGTTCGATTCCCCATCCTTGATGGCATGAACCAACGATTCGTGCATGTTTATCATCTTCAATCCCAGCTTGATTAACCCTTTTGGCCAGCAATCAACTTTTGCCTTGCGCTGGTCCAGCCAGAGGATAGCCGGACGAAGGGGATTGCCATCCTTATCAACATCAACCAGTGTACCCCTCTGGGTGGTGATGGACATTCCCTTAATGCTTTCCATGGGAACTTTTAGGTTGTCCATCAGACGCTTACAGGTTTGCGCTAGTATGTTCCATAGATACAATGGATCTTGCTCAGCAAATCCCGGTTCGGTTGAGAAGTAAGGTTCAACCTCGGTACGTTCAAGCTGTACGATATTGCCTTTCAAGTCGATAATGGCAGCTCGAATTGATTGGGTGCCAGCATCTATGACGAAAACATGATCATGCACTAAGAATTTAGTCGCAAAATGATAAAAAAAATCAACAAATCGACATAAAGGTATCCACAAATTCAACCCAATGAGTTTAAATTTTGCAAAATAATTGCTCTATTCATCTTATCGATTGATTTTAAGAAAACTACTTGATATTTTTAATCACATTTGCTATTTTTGTAAAAAAAAATATGGAGCAAATAGTAATTGAAGTTAGCAACAAATCCATTTTACGAGTTTTAATCGATTTGTTCTCTACCATGCGTGGGGTCAAGATTAAATCTGTTTCAGGGAAAAAAATTGGCTCCATCGATAAAGCATTAACAGAAGTTAGTCAAGGAAGAGTTTTTGATGCACAGAATGCAAAAGATTTAATTGACAAATGCATTAAGTAATGTATAGCATCAAAGCCACAAACCAATTTAAGAAAGACGTAAAAAGGTGTAAGAAACGTGGCTATGATCTTAGTCTGCTTGAAATTGTTGTTGATTTACTCCAAAAAACTGGAGAACTTCCTGAAAGGTATAGACCACATTAACTATCCGGTGATTACGAGAATTGTTGGGAATGTCATATTAAATCAGATTGGCTTCTAGTTTGGCAACAAAATGATATTGAGTTATTTCTTCTTTTTATCGCTACTGGTACACATTCTGATCTATTTTAGATTGCAATTCAATGTACTCTCCGCAGAACCTGAACCTTAGTCGAATAATATAAGATTTATTTTTTCAACCCAAGCGTTCTCCCAGGGTTCATTATCCCATTGGGGTCTAATTGGTTTTTTATGGCTTGCATCAGGTTAAGGCATTCACTTCCAAGATGTTTTTCCATCCAGGGGGCAAGGGCACGACCAACCCCATGGTGGTGCGACAATGACCCGCCGTTAGAAATTATGGTATCAACCAACCCTTTATGGTAATTGATGTAATCATCCAACTCATTACCTTTTACCATTGGACTGAGGAAGGTAAAGTAGAGGTTGGCTCCATTCTCGTAAACATGGGAGATATGGACCATTACAACCGTTTTATCACGTTTCTTAAGGTACTCCCTAACAGCAGTCCAAAGCGGGATAAGTTTGTCCCACATCACGGCAGTCTCGATGGTATCGGTCATAATGCCAATATCCATAAGGGGATCACGTAGGTAAGCGCTTGAATAGCGTTGCTCTAGCCACTTTTTAACGGGTTTACTCCCTGTTGGGAAGCAACCTTTTTTTCTACAAATCCTTTTTATTGAGCTGATTACGTTGTGTGTGTATGAGGTATCACCCTCAACCGAAACAAACATCAAACACCGTTTTTCCGATTTGTATCCAAGAAGATTAAGAAGCCTATCGGCTAAAGAACCATCGAAGTTTTTGATTTTGAATGCAATATCAGTTTCCTCTGGATCGGATATACGGAATAGGTGGGGGATACCGATGCCCGACTGCATACATGTTCGCATTGCTTCAACAGCAGATTCAAAGCTTTTGAAAACAAACGATGCATGGGCAGCATTCTTCGGTTGGAGTTTTCGAATCTTCATGGTTATCTCAACGATAACACCGAGTGTTCCCTCTGATCCCGCAAAGATTTGGTGCAAATCCCACCCCTGAGCACTAGCTGGGAAGCATCGGGTTTCAATCACTCCTGACGGTGTTACGACTTTGATAGCCACAACCATGTGTTCCATCTTACCGTATCCTGTGGAAAGTTGCCCTGCCCCTTTTGCTGCGAACCAACCTCCAACAGTTGAGTGCTCAAACGACTGGGGAAAGTGTCCGCAGGTAAACCCTTTTGCGTTCAGAAAATCTTCAAAGGCAGGGCCAAATATTCCCGCTTCAACTGTAGTAGTATGATTTATATCGTTAACATCCAGTACTTTATTGAGATGCTTAGTGAGATCTATGCTAATGCCTCCATGTGGCGTTTCCACCCCTCTGGTAACAGAGGAATGGCCTCCAAATGGGGTAACGGCAATTCGATTGGAATTGCAGATTTCCAGTATTTTAGCTATATCCTCAGTATTCCAAGGAAAAATTACAGCATCGGGAGGTGTTGACACCTTCCCCATTCTAAGGAGTAGAAGATCAGAGTAGCACTTTCCAAATGAGTGAGAGGCTCTTGCGAAATCGTCAGTCTTGATATTCTCCTTGCCAACTATTTGAACGAAACTATCAATAATATCAGGGCTTAATGAGCAGGTTTTATCAAGCTTCACAGG
>CAYZSD010000186.1:0-6058 GCA_964481075.1 uncultured Rikenellaceae bacterium
GTTGGGTAACAAATTCTACGAGTCGCCCTTTGAGGGCGAAATGATTGTATTAGGGAGTAGCCAAATTACAGAGGGATTATCGTTAGGTTACACAAGATTAAATCCTAGGGATATAGGTCAGTTCATTTTTCCTTCACCATTGGGGTACGGGGTGTTAGGCAATGACAATATTCCACCTTTTACCCCGTTATTCTTTGAATTACGACTCGATAGCGTTAAACAGAAATAATATATAATTATGACATTAAGAGTAAAACTTTTTTGGTTACTAGCTTTAGCTGCATTTATTATTTTTTCTTCCTGCGAGAAGGAGGTTGATGAACGTGAAGCCGATGAAATGCTTCGTCTCGATGCATACATTAAGCTCAACTATCCCGATGCTATTAAAACCAGTTCAGGGCTTTTCTATGTAATTATTGAGGAAGGGGATGGTACAAAGACCACTTCCAATGACTATATTCTATACGATTATACGGGTATGGATTTGGATGAGAATGTGTTTGAAACAACAATTAAAAGCGAAGCCATTCTTCATGATATCTTTTCTTCAAAGATTAATTACGTTCCAATTTTTAGAAAGTATTACAACCCAATGAAATCACTTCTCCCTTGTCTTTTCGAGGGTTTCAGCTTGATTAGTCAGGGAGGGAAGGCAAAAATTATTGTACCTTCCAGGTTAGCTTACGGTAAGAATACCTACAAGGGATTGAATCCCTTTACTTCCGTAATTTTTGACATCGAGTTGGTTCGAGTGGTATCGGATCCAGATGCTTACGAAAAGGAGCTAATTGAAAACTACCTATCCCAAAATTATCCTGACCTCGTTCCCGATAGTATTAAGACTGAGAAGGGGGTTTACATCCTTGAGTTTGTTCAACATCCCGATGAGGAAGAAGATGAGGAAGAGGAAGAAGAAAATCCAGTGCCATACAACCAACCCATTGAGGAGGGGTACGAAGTAACCCTGGATTACCAAGGACGCTTGGTTGATGGTTTTCTTTTTGACACCAGCATCCGTTCTGTTGCCGAAGCTGCTGGAATGCTAAACTCTAGCAAAACTTACGAACCCATCAAGGTTACTGTCGGTAGTGAAGCCCATATTCAAGGGTTTTCTGAGGCCCTACTAAACCTTACCACCTTTTCATACGCAAAGGTTTTGATTCCAAGTAGTTTGGCGTACAAAGATTTAGGCACTACGAATATTCATCCTTATGCACCTCTGGTTTTTGACTTAGAAATTTTTGGAAAGAAGAAAACAATTTTTTAAAAAATCAAAGAGCTAGAATCCCAAAAATAGTTGGGCGTTTATTCAGCTCCATTGGGTTATTTTTCCATTCCCAAACCCTCATGGTTTTAACATACTCACTTTCCATTGTTAGGTCGCAGGAAATGTGAAGTAGCGTTTCGGGGTGCAAAACCCGCAGCAATGATTGCATTAGCTGGTTATTTCTATAGGGTGTTTCAATAAATAGTTGAGTTTGAGTTTCTTCCTTCGATCGTTTTTCTAGCTGACGAATCCTGCTCTCCCTTTCATTTGGTTTTACTGGGAGGTAACCCAAGAAGGAAAAGTTCTGTCCGTTTAATCCGCTGCTCATCAATGCCATAACTATGCTACAAGGACCAGAAAGAGGAATAACCTTAATATTTCTCTTATGCGATAGCGCTACGAGTTTTGAGCCAGGGTCAGCAATAGCTGGAACACCCGCTTCGGAAAGTAAACCAACATCTAATCCTAGAGCCATTGGCTCAACAAGTTTTTCAATTTCCGACTCGGAGGTATGTTCGTTCAATATTTCAAAGTTGAGCTGATCAATTGCCACAGGCATACCTAGTTTCGATAGGTAACGGCGGGCTGTTCGTACCTCTTCAACCACAAAATTTCGAATTCCACGTGTAATCTCAATTACAAGTGGTGGCAAAACATCTTCAACCTTATCACCTCCAAGTGTTGTGGGTAATAGGTATAGGTTTCCTTGTACTTTCGACATAATCAAATAGCAATTATTTGTATCGTAACAATCAGATTACTAGAATAACTCATGCTGGGATTGTCGTATGGTTTGTTTACTTCCAACCTTACATTGCAGGCCACAGTATTTGTTTTTAAGTTCGCAATCGCAAAGTCGGAAAACTTTGCCTAGTATTTCCTGTTGCTCTTGGTTATGAATCTTATGTAAACCTACGGCAGGGCTACCGCTATCAATTCTTGAAACAACCTCTATGGGTTTACTAGTGAAACAATTACGAATGTAGATCCATGCACCCATATTCCTTGGTTCTTCCTGCACCCAAAGCCATTGCAAGGTATTTGGGTAGCTTTCGATAATAGCTTTAACCTGTTGATGAGGGAATGGGTAGAGTTGCTCTACTCTAACTAGAGCCAAATCCCTTGCTTCAAGCTGCTCTTTACGATCCAAAAGATCGTAGTATATTTTTCCTGAACAGAATACCATTCGAAGAACCTTCTCTCTGTCAACGTTTTGGTCGTCAATAACTTCACGAAAACCATTTTGTGCCAACTCGTTAATGGATGAAATACACTTTGGGTGACGAAGCAAACTTTTAGGTGTGAAAACAATGAGAGGTGTTCGGAATTCACGTTTTACCTGTCGTCGGAGCACATGGAAGAAGTTAGCGGGTGTAGTAATATTGACTATCTGCATGTTATTTCTTGCGGCAAGTGTAAGGAAACGCTCCATTCGGGCACTTGAATGTTCTGGGCCTTGGCCCTCAAATCCGTGTGGGAGGAGAAGGGTTATTCCCGATCGAAGGCCCCATTTATCCTCGGCAGAACTAATATATTGGTCAATAATCACTTGCGCAACATTATGAAAATCACCAAATTGTGCCTCCCAAAGGGTGAGACCATTTGGCGTTCCCAATGAGTACCCATAATCGAAGCCCATTACACCATATTCTGAAAGGGGGCTATTGTAAACATGAAATGAAGCCTGATTTTCAGATATATGCTTCAATGGGAAGTACTTCTCCTCAGAATTTTCGATAGCGTAAGCTGCATGCCTATGCGAAAAAGTTCCCCTTTCCGAATCTTGCCCGCTAAGCCTAACTGGATGACCCTCGTCAACTAAGCTTGCATATCCAAGGAGTTCGGCCATTGCCCAGTCAACCTTTCCCTCATCAACCATCCTAGCTCGTTCCTCAACTAACTTTTCAAGTTTCCTAAAGAACTTTAGGTTAGATGGTAACGAGTTAATCTTTTTTGCAAGCATTTGTAGCTTATGAGTTTCAACTCCTGTTTTGGGTGAAAAGCAAAAATCTTCGGTATTTGAGAATCGTATCCCTTTCCACTCCTCGTCAAGAAACCTTTTTATGCTTACCTTCCGAAGGGTTCGGGCTATTTCGAGTTTGCCATCGAGGATGCTATCGAAATCGTTTATGGCAATCTTTATGGCATCTTCAGAGTAAATTCCTTCGGCGACGAGAATATTTGAGTAAAGGTCTCGGGTATTGGGGTGATTTGCAATGGAATCGTATAGTAAGGGCTGTGTGAATCGGGGTTCATCACCTTCATTATGACCATATCGGCGATAGCAAAGAAGGTCGATAAAAACATCGGTATGGAAGGTTTGACGGTATTCCATTGCTAGCCTGATGGTATGTATTAGCGCCTCCGGGTCATCGCCATTAACATGAAATATTGGCGATTTGGTTACCTTACCAACATCGGTGCAATAGGTGCTGCTTCGGGCATCCAGATAGCTGGTGGTGAACCCAACCTGGTTGTTGATAACAATATGTATTGTTCCTCCAACCCCATAACCATTGAGCTGCGACATCTGAATGGTTTCATAAACAATGCCCTGCGATGCTATGGCAGCATCACCATGAATGATAATTGGTGCAACCTTCTTGAGATTTTCGTCATACTTATTGATTAGCAAAGCCTTAGCAAGGCCACATGCAATTGGTCCAACGGTCTCAAGGTGCGATGGGTTGGGCACCAGGTTAAGTTTTGCGATTCTACCTTTATCGGTTTTAACAGTGTTGTTGTAACCCATGTGGTACTTAACATCACCCAAGGCAATATCCTCTTCATACTCTTCGCCATAGAACTCATTGAAGATATGTTCGTAAGGCTTTTGCATGATGTTTCCCAAAACATTCAACCTACCACGATGGGCCATTCCAATAATAAACTCTTCAATGCCAAGTTCAGAGCCATGCTCAATGGCCGCATCTAATGCTGGAATCAACGACTCGGCTCCTTCGAGCGAGAAACGCTTCTGTCCAACAAATTTTTTATGTATAAACTGTTCGAAACCTACTGCCAGCTTTAGATGAAAGAAAACATGTTTCTTTTGCTCGGGCGTGAAGTGGGTTTGATTTCTGCTCCCCTCAATTCTGGTTTGTAACCAATCAACCACCTCAGGGTTACGAATATACATGTATTCACAGCCAATAGACTTGCAGTAAGTATCGTTAAGGAAACTGATGATTTCCCTAAGTTTTATTGGCCCTAATCCCAACATTTTACCTGCATTGAATACCTTGTCAAGTTCGATTTCTGATAGCCCAAAGTTTTGGAGATCAAGTGTCGGGGTGTAAGTTCTTCTTGACCTAACCGGGTTTGTTTTTGTGAATAGATGCCCCCTTTTCCGGTATGCGTCAATCAGGTTGATTACTTTCACTTCAGAGTCATACATTGAGTTTCCATTAGTTTCATAGTTCTTTCGGGCAAACTCGAAGCCCTGAAAGAAATTCCTCCATGTTGGCTCAACTGAATCGGGGTTTGAAAGATATTCATTGTAAAGATTTTCAACCACTTTGGGGTCGATATTTCCAAGGAATGAGTCGGCTTTCATCGTGTAGTTTTATTTGTACCAAAGCAAAGATAAACGATTTATTCACTTAAATGAAGTACCATTTGTCATAAACAGGGATTATTCAGAAAGGTTGACAGATATTTGCTATCAGTATATGAAAACTCAAAATTTTTAAGGTACATTTGACAAATGGATACTTTGTCTTTAGTTCAAAAATCCCTTGGCGATTTAAGCGACAAGAATAGGATACCCGATCTGCTCAAGTTCTTTCAGGTTTACCCTGGAGGTTATGGTGAGGGCGATAAATTTATTGGGGTTACAGTTCCCAACCAAAGGGCTGTTTCGAAACAGTATTACAAAGCTATTAGCTTGAAGGAGATTGAACTACTGCTCAATGAGGAATTCCATGAGTATAGGCTAACAGCAATTTTTATGTTCGTTCTTAAGTTTCAGAAAACAAAAGATGAGTTTTTTAGGCAGGAGGTTTTCGAATTGTATATCAGAAATTTGGAACATGTAAACAACTGGGACTTTGTCGATTCCTCAGCACACCTAATCGTTGGTCCTCACCTAATGAAAAAGGAAAGGACAATACTTTATGATTTAGCTACATCGAAAAATTTATGGAAACAGAGGGTTGCCATAATTGCCACCCTTCATTTTATTCGTAATAACGAGTACGACGACACCCTTCGAATCTCGGAGAGTCTTCTTAGCCACAAGCACGATCTCATTCACAAAGCAGTTGGTTGGATGCTAAGAGAGATTGGTAACAGGCATTTGGAAGCAGAACTCAATTTTCTACTAAGGCATTATAAGGTTATGCCTCGCACAATGCTTCGCTATGCCATTGAAAAGTTTCCTGAAGATTTACGTATAAGCTTTTTGAAAGGGACCTTGTAAAATAATTCCAACACAAATAGAATTATTACAGCTGATTTGGTCCCGCCAAAAAACTAGTCTAAGTACTCATTATAGCAAACCACTTTATCCAAATCCTTTCTGATTTTCTTCCGTTTCTCTTCCTTTTCTGGATATCCAAGGGTTATTATTAGAATTGGACGTTTCGACTTTGGAATCTTAAGCAGGGTCCGAACAGCACTTTCATCAAACCAACCTATCATGCACGATCCTAAACCTTCTGCTGTTGCCGCAAGGCAAATATGCTCGGCTGCAATACCAATATCAATCAGGGGGAAGTGCTTACGCTTCACAATACTACCAAAATTTGATGTGAAGTTTGCCCCTTCCATTACAATAACAATATGAATAGG
>CAYZSD010000187.1:0-5987 GCA_964481075.1 uncultured Rikenellaceae bacterium
GATGTCAATATCGTTCAGCGTTAAGTTGAGGCGCTTCAGTAACTTGTTGGTTGCTGGAACTGGTCCCAACCCCATAACCCTAGGAAGTACACCAGCAGTTTGCATGCCCAGTATCCTTGCCTTTGGAGTAAGATTATACTTTCTAACAGCAGCCTCCGATGCAATAAGCAATGCAGCAGCCCCATCGTTTACTCCCGATGAGTTACCTGCTGTGATGGTGCCTTCTTTTCTTGTAAGAACTGGTAAAGCTGAAAGCTTCTCAAGCGAAGTCAAACGAGGGTGTTCGTCCCGGTTCACTACGATAGGATCTGCTTTCTTTTGAGGTATTAACACAGGAACTATCTCTTCGGCCAATGTGCCATTTCCTTGTGCAACAGATGCTTTTTCCTGACTCCACTGGGCAAATTTATCCTGATCCATTCGGCTAATGTTCATCTCGATGGCAATGTTTTCGGCAGTTTCCATCATCGATTCAACACCGTACATCTTTTCCAATGCGCTATTCACAAATCGCCAGCCAATGGTGGTATCGTAAAGCTGTGTTGACCGCGAGAAGGCTTCGGTTGCCTTGGGCATTACGAGTGGGGCGCGCGACATGCTTTCTACCCCGCCAGCTACAATCAGCTCAGCCTCTCCTGCAAGTATTGCCCTTGCAGCAATCCCAATGCTATCCATCCCAGAACCACAAAGTCTGTTAATAGTTGCACCAGGAATTGTCTCAGAATACCCAGCTAAAAGCAGAGCCATTCTTGCCACATTCCTATTGTCCTCACCCGCCTGATTGGCACAACCCAAAATAACATCGTCAATCTCCTTCCAGTTGATACTTGGATTTCGTTCAACCAACGACTTAAGGGGTATTGCTGCAAGGTCATCGGCTCTAACAGAGGATAAAGAACCTCCGTACCTACCAACAGGGGTACGGATAGCATCACAAATATACGCCTGTCTGTTCATGTCAGCTATTTGTAATAGTTTATTAGTTGGGGCTTAATGTGTCTGAATCCGTTGAGCATAGCTTCTGAGAGCCGGTCAACTTCCTTTTGTGTTAAAACAGTTGAAAACATGTAGGTACACGTATTCACCATCATAATCTTCTCATTGTCATACAGGTAATCGAGTAGCGCGTTCAGAATTGCTCCTAGCTCCTTGGGCTGATAGGCTTCACGATAAGTTGTTGGGGGTGTTTCGCATAGGTGAACCCTGAACATCGATCCAGCGCCAGTAATTGATACTGGAACTCCCGCCACTTTTATGGCCTCGTTAACCTGGTCCATTGCCTTGCTGGTTAAAGCATTAAGTTTTTCAACAGCAGTTCTATCGAAAAGTTCCATGGCTACTCGTCCAGCAGTCATAGTGATGGGGTTTGCCGAAAAAGTGCCAGACAATGGGAATGGAACAAAGCTCTCACGAAGATCAAACACCTTCATTATTTCGTTTTTGCCTGCTATAGCACCTACGGGGAATCCCCCTCCAATGATCTTACCCATTGCTGTCAGGTCGGGCTTATATGCAAGGTTCTGTTGTGCTCCCTCATAGTTTACACGGAAGGTTACCACCTCATCGAAAACCAGCAAAGAGCCATTCTTGCGTGTCCAGTTGTAGATAGCCTCAAGGAATTCAGGCGAAATGGGCGAAAGACCAACCCTGTGAGGTACCGGATCGATGAGAACACAAGCGATCTCAGAGGCATTCTTCTCAAGAAGAGCCAATGTCCTTTCGATATCGTTGAAAGGGAAAACTATCACATCGTTCAACGCTCCTTGAGGCGTCCCCTTTGCCACCGGCACTGAGTTTGGGCAATTGATATCTCCCCAGTTCGAGGGGTTTGATGTTTGGCTAACCTCAGCATAGTCATAAGTTCCATGGTAGGCTCCTTCGGCCTTGGCTATCTTTGGCCTCCCTGTGAATGCCCTCGATGCTTTGATACACGACATAACAGCCTCAGTGCCTGAGTTGACAAAACGCACCTTCTCAAAACCCGGATTCCTCTTGCTCAGGAGCTGAGCAAAAATCACCTCAGCCTCAGTAGCCATTGTGTAGGCAGTCCCTCTTTGTAACTGCTCAGTAACAGCATTTACAATGGCAGGGTGGGCATGTCCATGAATAAGCGAAGCCATGTTGTTGGCAAAATCTATACGTTGAACTCCATCGAGGTCGGTAACAATACATCCCGATGCCCCTGCAACATAGGAAGGATGGGGTTTACGATAAACTGTATTACGACTCACCCCACCGGGGATAACCTCGCAAGCCTGCTGGTATATTTCGTTTTGACTCTGTTTTGTTTTCATTCTGGTTAACGATTGACTGTTAGATATTTATTAAAAAAAGTCAATTCAACCCAATGAAGTTGAATTGACTTTTTATATGTTTACATTCGATTGAACTTGCAACTGTTCATAACGAATTAGCGAAGGTTAAGCTTTGCTCCGGTAAGTGTTTGCAACAACTCGAAATCGACACCAGGAGCCATCTCCTTTACATAAAGGCCCTTCTCTGTAACATCGATGATTGCAAGGTTTGAATAAATCCTATTCACAACTCCCTTGCCAGTAAGGGGATAAGTGCACTTCTCAACAATCTTTGGCTGGCAATCCTTCGTATTGTGCTGAGTGATAACATAAACCGTTTTAACACCTGCAACTAGATCCATTGCACCTCCAACAGCTGGTATTGAGTCGGGTTCACCAGTTGACCAATTGGCAAGGTCGCCTTCCTGTGAAATTTGGTATGCCCCAAGAACGCACACATCGATGTGTTTGCCACGAATCATTGCAAAGCTATCGGCATGGTGAAAGAAACAAGCACCAGGAATGGCTGTAACGCTCTTTTTGCCAGCGTTTATTAGTTCGGGATCTTCCTTGCCAGCTTCCGGGATTGGTCCCATTCCGAGGAGTCCGTTCTCAGTGTGGTATATCACCTCTCGATCCGAAGGAACGAAATTGGCCACCAATTCTGGGATTCCTATGCCAAGATTTACATAGGATCCATTTGGTATGTCCTGGGCAATCTTCTGTGCCACTTGGTTCATGTCCCAGCCTTTGGGAGTTTCGTTGGCTACCATGGATACCTCCTTCCTTCTTTTACAAGTTCCGATTCAACTAATGGGTTTGAAACCTCGACAACCCTGCTTACAAATATTCCAGGTGTTACAACACACTCAGGGTCAATCTCTCCAGGCTGGCAAATCCTTTTTGCCTGAACAATAGCCGTATTTGCTGCCATGCACATTATTGGTCCAAAATTCCTGGCTGTTTTGTTGTAGGTCAAATTTCCGTACCTGTCGGCGTGGTTGCACTTCACCAAGGAAAAATCCGATTTTAATGCGTACTCCAAAACATACAGGTGACCATTAATTTCCTTAACCTCCTTGCCCTCAGCTAAGGGGGTATTAACCGTTGTGGGGGTATAAAAGGCAGGAATTCCTGCACCACCGCAACGAATTCTTTCTGCAAGCGTTCCTTGCGGAACAAGCTCCAGTTCAATCTCACCCTTGCGGTAAATATCGGTAAAAACGGTTGAGTTGACAGTTTTAGGAAAAGAACAAATAATCTTCCTAACTTGCTTGTTCTCAATTAGTGCAGCCAACCCAACATGTCCTGTTCCAGCGTTATTGCTTACAACAGTGAGGTTTTTCACTCCTTTATCGATTAGCGCATGGATTAACTCAATAGGGCTACCCGCCTCACCGAAACCGCTAATCATAATTACTGCACCATCAAAAACATCGGCAACAGCTTCGGCTGGCGAACCGAAAACTTTATTTATCATTCCTTCACGTTTTTAAGATTCTTCTGTGCTTCGTATAGATTTTTCTCAATCTGCTCCAGCTCATCCTGATAGAAATACTTATCTGTATCGTAAGGGGTTAGCTTTTCGATGGTGTGTTGCTTCTCGTCATACTTTGCAAGGTAAACCTTATCCATCCACTCCATGTTTCTTCCCTCGTTGAACTTAAGCGCGAAAACCGTTTCACCATTCACCACTGCTGTTCCAAGCATCGAAACTTTTCCTGCCGAAGAGGTCATGGATATGTATCTCGATGGGCGGTTAATGGAAGCAAGCGAACGGTAAACCTTACTGAATACCTTATTAATATCGGCAAGTGGAGCTGTGAAGTAATGGTGTTCGCCTGTTGGACGAGCACAGTACATGGAATGGAATCCGATTGAAAGCATTGCGAGAATGTTTCCAAGGTCAATCCAATTCTGAGCCGAGCGGTCAACATCAACCTTTCCATTGTCATCGGTGAAAAGGCTGATATGGTTCATGATTGGGCTTTGGCTCTTAATGGCAACACCGTGTGCCTTCAGGCGGCGAATGGCAGCAATAGTGCTAGGATTGATAACTTCTTTTGGAGTTGAGAAGTGCGCCATCCAAAGAACCTGAATCCCATTTTCGGTTAGTTTCTTAAACAGCTCTAGCTTCTTATTAAAATCGTTGCTGAGTATCAATTCTGGGTGAAAGGTAAGTAACCTTGACCCTAAGCGGAGGGTCTTGATGTGCATCAGGTGATTGTCCTCAATAAGGGGGAGGGCGTATGCAGCCAACCTCTCATAGGTTAGGTAGCCAGCATCGCCACCAGTTATAAGCACATCCGAAACCTCGGGATGTCTCCTAAGGTAATGGTGTATTTGGTCAATATCCCTCTGAAGGAACATGTCCTCATCGCCTCGAACCTGAGCATGGCGGAAACAATAGGTGCAGAATGCAAAGCAGTTCTGGGTTGTTTGGTCGAAAATAAGCTGGCACTGTGGGTATTTATGCTGGCTTCCCTGAAGGAACTCCGATTGCCCCTCATCGTTGTCAAACCAGGGTGTGTTAAGCTTTTGCTTTCCATCATGTGGATTTGTATGGGCTACAATGTACTCATCAACAATCCGCTTCCGTTCTTCTTCACTTTTAGCCTCATTGTATTTTTTAACAACATCCTCACCAATCATCCCAGGCTGAGGGAATACCAGCTGGAAAAGTGAATCCTTCTGGAAGCTATTCCAGTTAATGGTATCTAAAACATGCTTGGTAACCATGAAGCGATACACCTCGATGAATAGTTCTCGTTCCCTGATGTAACCAATATCAATTCCATTCTTCTCGAGAATGCTGACAATCTCTCTAAAGCCCTTCAACCCAGCAAAGCTCTTCTTTTCGGTAAACATCGACTTGCCTGTTTCATTCAAGTGAGAGTACTGAGGGTAGTTGGAGTGCAACCTTGAAAGAAGTCCTGAAGGTAAAAGATTCTCGTTCTTTATGTTAGCCTTCATGTCATCGGTGTACTGATAGTGATTCATCATCTTCTCAATATCGGAGGAACTAAAATTTACCCTCTCGACATAAGTACTTTCTACACCCTGCTTGTTCACTTTTGTTGTCATAAATTTTAACCTTTAAATAATCGTTCAGTAATATTTAATATCTTCAAATAACTCAAAATTTATGAATGCATATTGAAACCCTAAGTTTCAACTGATTAATGCTTTATCGAATCTCAAATGCTAACGATTGCACTAAAAAATTTCGTGCAAAGATATACTAATAAATAATTGCTTAGAAGGAAAAAGCAAAGATTATTATGTGTTTGTTAGCACCCCATAAAAAAGAAAAAACCATTTTTTCAAAAAAATTTTTGCTATTCAAATTATCTTTTCTACTTTTGCAAGCCCAAAATGAGTTGAATAACTTTTAAGAAAACACAAATGTACGCTATTGTAGATATTGCAGGACAGCAATTTAAAGTGCAGAAGGATCAGAAGATCTTTGTTCATCGCCTTGATGCAGAAACAGGCTCAGAGATGAACTTCGATAAGGTTTTCCTTGTTGAAAATGAAGGGAAAGTAACCATTGGTAACCCCGTTGTAGAGAACGCTAAGATTACCGCCAAGGTGCTTGACCATGTAAAGGGTGATAAGGTAATCATCTTCAAAAAGAAGAGACGTAAGGGTTACAAGCTGAAGCGTGGACATCGCCAGCAGTTCACTCAGATT
>CAYZSD010000188.1:0-5973 GCA_964481075.1 uncultured Rikenellaceae bacterium
GGCTGCTATAAAATACACCGATGATGTTCCCGATGAGTATAAAACAAGAAGGTTAACCGAAATTATTGAGTTACAAGGAAAACTTTCTGAGGATAGCAAGAAGAAGGATATTGGTAATACCTTCGAGGTTCTTGTTGAAGGGGTTTCAAAGAAGTCCAAGGAGCAGTTTTTTGGACGAACCTCACAGAATAAGGTGGTAGTTTTTCCTAAGGAGAATTCTAAAGTTGGTGATTATGTTAATGTTCGAATCGAAAAAACAACTCCTGCCACTTTAATCGGTAGAATTGTTTGATAATAAATATTTTATTGACTTGTATTAATTATTGTTTTACTTTTGATGAAAAATATAAACGAAAATGAGTAAAATCAACCTTTCCCCCGAAGAGTTCTCCCAGATAATTGAGCTTTTCCATTCAGAGCTCGACAGAGCAAAGCGAAGAATTCAACATCTTAACACAATCCTAAAAAGGATTGATGATGAGAAGATTAATCTCGGTACAATTTTTATTGAAGATAATATTGTGAAGGAAACCGAAGAACAAATCGAGTATAAAAGAGCCAATTACGTTGAAAAAACTACTTTAACAAAAAAAGCTAAGGTGGGAAGGCCAAAAAAGAATGTCGATACATCTACCCCTTCTATGGATGTAATAAGTTCAAATAATACTGCTGAAATTGTTGATATAAAAGAGGCTAAAAAAGCAAAAACTAAGCGAAAGCCTCTTCGGAAGAGCGGTCGTAGCAAAAAGATTAAGTGGGGAGAATTTATTCTTGAGGCCATTTCAAGTAGCAAAACCCCAATTGGATTAATGCAGATCACTGCTGCAGCTCAGAAGAAGTTTAAAATTTCGGAAGACAATTCTGATCGGGTAAAGATGGTTATTGCAGGTACTTTGACTAAACTTTCAAAAGTCGAAAAATCGATAATCCCCTACAAACCCGAAGGGTCGAAAGTTAACTTTTATGGTTTGCCCGATTGGTTCAGCAATGGGGAACTCCTTGCCGAGTTCAGGATTCAAGGTGCATAAGGTATTCTAAGCTTGAAAAAGTATTTAGAAACTTTTTAAACAGTTTCTAAAGCCTAAAGGTGTTTTATTTGCAGATACCTGGCTAACTTCCTATTCCTGAATGTAAATCCTTTTCACTCTCCTTGAGATGGAGGTCAAGATTTCGTATGGTATTGTTTCAAGTGCGTTGGCAAGATCAACAATGGTGGGATTATCGCCAAAGACAACCACCTCATCACCTTCCTCAACCCCTTCGATATCAGTAACATCAACCATGCAAATGTCCATGCTTATCATACCCACAAAGGGACTCAGCTTTCCTCTTATCAAAACACTCCCAACACCATTGCTTAACCTTCGGTTAAGGCCATCGGCGTAGCCAATGGGAAGTGTTGCTATCACTGAGTTGCGTGTCAACCTTCCCTTACGGTTGTAACCAACCGTTTCATCGGCAGGGATATTTCGAATCTGAGCAACAAAAGTTTTTAATGTACTAACATTCTGAAGGTTATGTTGATGCACAGGGCTTATTCCGTAAAGTCCAATTCCTAGACGAACCATATCGAATTGGGCCTGGGGGAAGCGTTCAATTCCCGCAGAATTAAGTATATGCTTTATTACAGGATACCCTAAAGCCTCTTCAATTGCGCTGGTTATTCGCTTGAAAAGGTTTATTTGCTCAGTTGTGAAATCATCGTAGAAGGAATCATCAGTGGCAACAAGGTGCGAAAAAACGCTCTGTACCCTAATGCTTTTATGCAGTTTTAATCTCTTTATCAGCTCTACAATATCCGGTTCCATGAACCCCAATCTGTGCATTCCTGTATCAATTTTCAGATGGATAGGGTAGGAGGTTTGACCTTCAATTTGTAGAGTGGATAAGAAACTTTCCAGGCTGCTGAAACTAAATATTTCTGGCTCAAGATTATACCTTAACATCCTTTCATAGCTGCCGTAAGCGGGGTTAAGAACTATGATTGGAAGTGTTATGCCTGCTTCCCTAAGGGCGATACCTTCATCGGTAAATGCAACTCCCAGATAATCAACTCTATTGAACTGGAGAATGCTGGCAATTTCATGCGAACCGCTTCCATACGAGAAAGCCTTTACCATAACCATTGTGCGAACTCCTGGTTTTAGCAGGCCTCTGAAGTAATTAAGGTTATGTGAAAGCGCATTAAGATTAATTTCTAGCAACGTGCGGTGTGTTTTCTGTTCAAGTAGCTCTGAAATCTTTTCGAATTCGAAACATCTACTTCCTTTTATAAGAATTGCAGCATTGGCTAGCGATTTGTTTGTAAGGGTGTTAAGCAATGCTTGGGTGTCAGGATAAAATTCACTGTTTGGGGCAAAATATTTTGCATAGAGGCAAATGTCATCACCAACCCCAAAAAGCATGTCAACCGACTTGTTTCTAACAAGCATTGAAACCTCTCGGTAAAGCGTTTCGGCATTAAGCCCACTTTGTAATATATCCGAGAGGATAAGTACCTTTTTGGGGTGTTGGTTTTGCTGTGCTAGAAAATCGAGAGCGATGGATAATGATCCCAAGTCGGAATTGTAGCTATCGTTGATAATAGTACAACCATTCACCCCTTCCTTCAATTCGAGCCTCATGGCTACAGGCTGAAGATTCACCATGTTATTGATAATTCTGTCAACCGGAACGCTAAGGAGTAGCAAAGCCGTTAGGCAGTGCATCGCATTTTCAAAGGATGCACTATCGGTGTAAGGGATAGAGAATGAAAAGCTGTGTGAGTTAAACGTTACTCCGATTATTGTTTTGTCCCTTTCTTTACTAATGGTATTAACACGTACAGTTGAGCCTTCATGGATACCCCAGGTTACTGGTATGGGTTTGTTTAGCGGAGAAAGCTTATCTACAAGTGAATCTATTATCTCATGATCCTTGCAATATATCAAGTATTTGGTGTTGGCAAAGAGTTTCATTTTCTCTCTTGCTTTGCTCACCAAGTCACAAAAATTTTCCTGATGAGAAGAACCGATGTTGGTGAAAATTCCTATGCTCGGTGCAATAATCCTTTCGAGCTTATCCATTTCATGAGGTTGTGATATTCCTGCCTCGAAAATCGCCAGGTTACTCTCATCACTCATCAATAGCACCGACAAAGGGACACCAACCTGAGAATTAAAACTCTTTGGACTCCTTACAACCCTGAATTCATCAACCAACAGTTGGCTAAGCCATTCTTTAACAATTGTTTTCCCATTGCTGCCTGTTATTCCAATTACTCTGTAATCGAATTGTTTTCGGTGGTTTGAAGCAAATTGCTGTAATGCATCTAGGGTGTTTTCAACAAGCAAAAAATTAGCATCTGGAAATTCTTCTGGAAACGTACATAGCCGACTTACAACAAACGATGAGATTCCTTTCTCAATCAGCTCTTCAATATAACTATGTCCGTCATGATGCTTTCCTTCGATGGCAAAAAAGAGGGCGTTTGGGTCAAGAAATACCCTTCGGCTATCAATAATAACGTCAGCTATTTTAATAGTTGGATTACCAAATAGTTGAGCCTTTACAATGTCTTTTATTTCACCTAAACTATAACGCATCATAGTGGAAAGAATAAGCAGCTAACTTACACAAAAATAGCTAACTATTACTGGTTGAAGTTGGGAAAAGTGAAAGGAATAGTAGGTATATCAAGGAAAGGGTAAACTACCCTTATTAGGTGAAGGCCCTGTGGGTAAGCTGCTCTCACCTTTTTGGGGATTCTTTCACCTGAAAGAAACGCCTCAAAATCATCCACTTTCAGCTCACCAGTGGCTATGTCTATCAATCTTTGTACAATAAGCCTTACCATTCCTTGAAGGAAACGTTTTGAGGTTATTCTGAACCGAAAGCTATCGCCCGAGGCATTTGAAGAAAAATCAGATGCCACAATATTGCAAATCGTACTTTCATTTCTAAGTGGCTTCCTGCAAAAATTGGTGAAGTTGTCATATTTCTTTAGTAAAACTACGGCCCTCTGAACTTCGTCCAAATAATTGAATTTAAGCTGATAAAGCGAACTGATACTGCTAAGAGCTGGAATCTTTTTTGTGTGAATGTAGTACTCGTAAGTTCTAAGAGTAGCACTATGTTGAGCATGTGGTATGCCTTCCACAGGAATCACATCGAATGCAGCAATATCATCTGGTAGAACCTTATTCAACTTAAAAAGTAACTCTTTGGGCAAATTCTCCTGTGAATCGAAATGAAAAAAGAATTGAGCAGCATGGACTCCTGCATCGGTTCGGCCACAACCAATACATACCGTTGGATTTCTTAGCACATTGCTGAGGCTTTCTTCCATAACTTGTTGAATGGTGGTAACCCCTGGCTGTCGTTGCCATCCTTTATAGTTAGTTCCACAGTAACCAATGTGAACAAAATATCTCATGTTCTTCATTAAAATGAAAACCTGTTAAAATCGGTTTGGTTAGCAATAGAGAAGGTTTTACCCTAAAAACTTATTTATGATTTTGAAAAAGACTTCTCGATTTATGGGTTTGGAGATGAAATCATTACATCCCTTACTGTAAGCTTTTTCTGCATCATTCGAAAGGGTACAAGCTGTTTGAACTACTATTGGGAGAGTTTTTCGGATTTTTCTTATCTCGGCAATGGCTTCAACTCCGCTCATTTTTGGTAATTTCAAATCCATTAGAACTAGATTTATTGTTTCATCTTCTAAAGAAATTTTAACGGCGTCAATTCCATTGTCAACTTTATGCACTTCAACCCCTGTTTCTGAAAGAAGTTCGGTTAGGTAAAGCAGATTTGAAAGGTCGTCCTCAACAATAAGTATCTTCTTCCCATCCCAAATATAATCTCTCTCATCTTCAGGCTTTTCTTTGAAAGGTCTTGATTGACTCTTAAAGAAAGGGATTGAGATAAAGAATTGGGAGCCTATCCCTTCCAGCGATTTAACCGAAATACTTCCACCAAGCATTTCGGTGTAGGCTTTTGCAATTGACAAGCCAAGTCCTGTACCCCTACGGCTTAGGGTTAACGAATTATCAACCTGATGGAAACGTTCGAAAATTTCCTCTTTTTTATCGGCTGGAATTCCTATCCCGCTATCTTTCACAATGAAAACGAGTTCACTACCCCTAACTTCGTAACCAAAAACAATTTCACCTTCGTTTGTGAACTTGACAGCGTTAGAAAGGATATTGCTTAGTATTTGTCTGATTTTGAATTCATCAGAAAAAATGAAACTTCGAGAATCTGGTAGGTCTTTATTAAATGTTATAATTACATTCTTTCCTTTTACCTCCTTCTTATAGATTTCCAATAAACCAGTCAGCATTTCATTCACCGAGAAGGTGGTATTCTCAATGCCCACAGAGCCTGAATCGATTTGAGAAACCTCCACAATATCGTTGATAATGTTAAGTAGCTGAAAACTATTATTGTTTATTATATCTACGTATTCACTTCGCTTGTTTTCAGCCAGATTCTCTCGGTCGAGTAGTCGCGAGAAGCCACAAATAGCATTCATGGGCGTTCTGATTTCGTGGCTCATGTTGGCTAGAAATGCCGATTTGAGTCTATCGCTTTCTTCGGCTTTAGTTTTGGCTTTTTGAAGTTCAACGTTGATTTTTTTGTACTCCCTATTCTGGGTTTCAATCTCTAATGCCTTTTCCTTTAAAAGCATTTCAGCTTTTTTTCGCTCTGTAATGTCAGTAATGGTTCCGATGTATCCAACAATCTCATTGCCATCCATTTCAGGAACAGCTTCTCCGAGCACCCATACAATCGAACCATCAGGTTTTACGAAACGATATTCTGCTTCCGATATATCACCACTCCTTGACTTATCCTTCCAACTATTCAGAACAATTTCCTGATCATCAGGGTGCAGTGCCATAATCCAACCATCGCCAAGGGCATCGATGTAGCTAATCCCAGAAAGTTCTGACCACTTTGGGTTAACGTAGGTAGTTAACCCATCGG
>CAYZSD010000189.1:0-5940 GCA_964481075.1 uncultured Rikenellaceae bacterium
GAATTCCCATCCCAGATAGATGCTACTTACACCTTCAGGAATACTGAAGAATAGCTCAAGATTGTGAGCAGGTAGTGAAGCTACGATTTCGTAAAACCATAAATCCTCCCATGTTTCCCCTTCATCGAAAGAAACCTGAACAGCTATAGAGTTACCAGAAACTGCATAGTTGCTAAGGTACTGCTTCATTTTTAGCTTAAGCTCGGAGTACCCCTCAACGTTTACTGGGTGGGTAATAAGCCTTGACAGATCATCAAAGGACGGGCTCCAATAGAGTCTCATCTCGGGAGCTGTACCACCTGCGTTAGAAGTATTCTGAACGCTCCAGTTAGTAGTACCTACTCCTTGTACAGACCAACCAGCAGGTAATTGACCAATGGGTACGCTTGTGAAAGGCTCGTACAGAAGGATTCCGTCTGCGCCAAGAAGTACAGAGTTGGAGGTTCCTGTACCACCAACACCGGCAGTGTTGATTGCTGTAACGGTGTAGTAGTAGGTTCCAATTCCTGGTACGGTGTTGTCGGTGAAGGAGGTTGCGCTGATTGCAGTTGCTACTTCAACAGCACCTGGCATACGCTTCACTGTATAAACAGTATTTGCTGGGTTTATCCATCCTCCGTTCAATCCATTGGCAGGTGCTGTCCAAGTAATTTGGCCACCATTACCAACTGCTGAAAGCAAAACATTGGTTGGGGCTGCGGGTACATCCTCTCCAAGCCAGATTGAGGTAGTTGAGGATAAACCCTGACCAGCAGAGTTAGTTCCAAAAACTGTGAATGTATAAAGGCCAGGCTCATCGGCTGTGAAGCCAAAGCTTTCTGTTTCACCAATTACAGGCTCATTATTTACATAAATTGGTTCTTCCTGTCCGTCTATGAATAGTTCTATTGAAAGTAACTCGGTCAGTTCATCTCCAATTACAGTAAATGAAGGGTTAATCCAAAATATGTCACCATATGTTGTGTTAACCATTGGCACCACATGGAAGTTAGCTGGTGCTTCAGGAGCATCCAAATCTGCCCAGAAATGACATGAAACGAAGGCTTGCCAACCAGGGCGTGTTACGCTTCCATCGGATGTAAAGCGGAAAGTTAGAGCACCAGTTGTATGGCTAGAAATTAAACTTTCTAGTTGTGGTGGTATTGCCGTTCCGCTAAATTGGCCAACAAGGTGATCGGGTGATATTTCATCTGCATCGTAAACATACAGATAATCATAACCTGCTTCTAGGTTGAAGGCTACAAATTCAACTTTAATCTTTCCTCCTGTTGTTTCTGGGAAGATGGTTAAGGTGAAGTTTTCGCTGTTTTGGTATTCACCCTCTGGCCCACCAGAATCAAAGAATGTTCCCTGACAGGTGGTTATTGTTCCTGTGTGCATAAAAATTGCGCCTTCGGAAGCGAGTAGAGCTACATTGGAAGTAGCTGAACCGCCGACACCAACCTCATTTACAGCTGCAACAGTATAGGAATAGAATCCCATTCCTGGAAGAGTAGTATCTATGAACTCCTCCTCATCGCCAGGAACAGTAAATGTTGCACCATCAGGGTTTCTAGTGATATTATACTGAATAATGTTCTCTTGAACAAAGTAGCCACCATTTAGACCAGTGGTTGGCGCATCCCATGTCAGAAGACCATCATTCTCAAAGTCAACAACAACAACATTGGTTGGTGCACCAGGTACATCCTCGCCAATGTAAACAGTTGCTGTTGCTAGTAAGCCATCACCTGCCGAGTTCACTCCATACACTTGGTATGTATAGTTACCAGCAGCAGAAATAGCATTATCAGTATAGCTCTGGGCAGCACCAATGGTTGGGTTATCAAGGGTAGCAATAATGCTTGTTCCGCGCTTGATAACCACAGCACTTAGTTCTGTTAAAGCATCACCATTAACCATTTGGGTTGGGTTTGTCCAGTTCAAGTCTGCAACCAGAACACCCATTTCACCTGGGGTTACTGTGAATCCTGATACTGCTGCGGGAGCCTGTGGGTCGGCAAGCATTTCAACGTAACCCTGGATGTTCCAGTTATACGTTAGGGCCGGGTTCAAGGCGGTTAGCTCCTGCCAGGTCCCCTGCCACTGGATCATGTTGCCTTTGCCTGCCACTTGTGGCCCAGCATCGCAACCCGCGGGGTAGCCTGATGCTGTGTTCACGTTGTAGCCAATCCACAGCTCCTGTGTAACGTCGATGTCAACAGGGGTGGTAAGGTCAACGATGTTCATTTCGTTGATTGTGGGGGTTACAGCCTGCGAGTAGATCTCGGTGGGAGGGGTTGTTCCCTGCCACACCTTTATGGTGTAGGTTGCAGCCTGTGCTGGGTAGAACTTAATTTTTGTTAACGCATGTCCGCCAAAAGAAGTAAGGTCAGATGGCTCAAAACGAGCGGCCACGCTAAAATCGGCGGCTCCACCTGTTCCTATGGCATCGTCGTTAACGCCACTATCCCAATGAATCCACTCAGCCCTCACCTGCTCCTTTGAATTCATCCAGCTTAGCTGGCTAACAGCTGGCTGAATGCTCTTCACCTTGAAGGCGGGATTTGCGCGGAAAGCTTGGGGTGATTGAAGCTCCTTCTGAAGAAGGGCCTCACGTTCGCGTTGCATTTTTTCTAAATCTTGTGGCTCTTGACCATAGCTGAAGGAAACGGCCATGGCTGCTGCTATTAGCAGACTTAGAATAAATTTCGAGTTCCTCATAAGCATTTTTTTAGGTTAATAAATAAGTTAATTGATTAAATAATAGATAGATAAATTTAAACCTTCTTGTTTGTCATAGGCAATATATTTTAGTTAGACTTAAGATTAATCAAACTTTAAAGGTATAGAAAAAAACAAATAGTAGGATTTGGTTTTCGTTACTTTTTTGCTAAAATTAACGATAATTTTTTTATAAAAAATACTATATATATGATTAACAGGGTTTTATGATTTCATTAAATGACTCTGTTTTCCTTTAACTCAATGAAATAGTTATATGCTATTTAAATAATTGAAGACTAGTTGAGCCCTTTTGTTCCCAACCAACTTTTGAAGTTCTTCAAGTGAAGAACTTTTTATCGCTTCAATGCTCTTAAAATGCTTGATAAGAATCGTTTGGGATTTATCTCCTATTCCATCAATTGAATTAAAAACCGAAGAAACCATAGATGTACTCCTTTTCTGCTTATGAAAAGCTAATCCGAATCTATGTGCCTCATTTCTAATGTTTTGAATGATTCTTAAGGATTCGGAGTTTTTATCTAAGAACAAAGGGATAGGATCATTGGGGAAGAAAATTTCTTCGAGCCTTTTTGCAATTCCAATTACTTGCACCTGACTTAATAATCCAAGCTTTTCTATTGCAGAACAAGCTGCGCTGAGTTGACCTTTTCCACCATCGATAACAACTAACTGTGGAAGTGGCTGGTTCTCGCTGAGCATTCTGCTATATCGTCTGTGGACAATCTCCTCCATTGAGGCATAATCGTTTGCTCCAATAACAGTTTTAACGTTGAAGTGTCTATACTCCCTCTTTGATGGTTTGGCGTTTCGAAATACAACACAAGCCGCAACAGGATTTGTTCCTTGGAGGTTGGAATTATCGAAACATTCAATGTGCTTGGGTAAATGCTTTGTCCGAAAATCACGTTGTAAAGCTTGAAGTTTTCGATCAACGCTGGTTTGAGGATTCTGTTTTTCTTGATTCCTTTTTCTTTCTAAAACAAAATTTTTGGCGTTTCTTGAGGATAACTCTAACAGTTTCAATTTATCACCTCGCGAAGGAATGGAATATTTGCATTGTTCAATCAAGAAATCGGGTAGAAATGGTACAATAATCTCTTTCGCCTGACTGCTAAAACGAATTCTAAGCTCAGCAATTGCAAAACCTAAAAGTTCCTCTCTCGACTCATTCAAGTTCTTTTTTAATTCAAGGTTATGCGACTGAACTATTGAACCATCAATAATTTTGATATAATTAACGCTTGCAAAAAGTTCATCGTCAATAATCGAAAAAACATCTAAATCCTTGTATTTTGGGTTTACAATAGTTGACTTTGCTTGAAATCTCTCTAATGCTTCTAAGCGAAGCTTGTACGCATGTGCTTCTTCAAACTTATGTAGTAAAGCAAACTCAGACATCGAATCAACAATTAATCTTTTTACTTCTTGTATATTACCTTTTAGTATATTAACTATTTCTTTAATATTATTATCGTAATCAATTGTAGATTGATTATTTATACATGGAGCCAAACAGTTTCCAAGTTGAAATTCGAGGCATGGTTTGAATTTTCCGCTAGCTATGTTGCTCTTTGTCAAGTATAAATTGCATGTTCTAATTGGATAAATAGATTTGATAAGTTCAAGTATTGTTTTCAGAATGTAGCCCGATGTATAAGGTCCAAAGTACTTGCTACCGTCGTTAATAATCTTTCGAGTTGAAAAAACTCTCGGAAATGGCTCATTTTTAATGCAAATCCAAGGATATGTTTTATCATCCTTTAAAAGGATATTATACTTTGGCTTATGCTTTTTAATCAGGTTATTCTCCAGAAGAAGGGCGTCACTTTCTGTGTCAACCACAAAGTGATTAATTGAAATAACCTTTGATACTAGATTTCGAAGTTTCGCACTATCGAATTTATTTCTACTAAAATATGAGGAAACTCTTTTCTTCAGGTTTTTTGCTTTCCCAACGTATATTATTGTTCCCTGAATATCGAGGAAAAGGTAAACACCGGGTTTGCTGGGCAAAAACTCAACCTGATTTTTAATACTTTCTTTCAAAACTAGTTAACTTAGTAAAGAAAAATACTAAATAAATTCGTAGATATCGGCAAGGTAAATTAGGAAAATACAAAGAGTAAAAGAGATTATTGGGGCAATAAGCCACATAGCAAAAAACTTTCTCACTTCTGTTTTTTGAAGAATATTCTTCATACCCATTTTAGCAATACCCATTCCTATGATTGCAGCTACATTCAACTGAACGAGCGAGGTTGGTATTCCCTTAGAAACCGAAGCAAATAAAAGAAGGGATGCAGAAATAAAAGCAATAATTACAGCTTCTATTCTACCGAACAAAAAGATTTCTTTCCCTGTGTTTTCAAGTATTTTTCGCCCAAATATTGAACTTCCGATTCCGAAACAAGGGGCTATGATTAGTGTTGAAAACACTATTACATAGTGGTAATATGTTTCATGGCTAATTCGTAGTGTGTTAATTGTCATGGTTGCAATAGGTCCAGCAGCATTAGCAACATTATTTGATCCAATAGAAAATGCTACATACATCGACATGAAAATGATAGCTCCCTTTAGCAGATAGCTATCGTTGATTTTAGCAGAAATTGTGTATCCCCTTTTTCGAAGGGGCTTGTAAATATACTTACCCGCCCAATAGCTAAGAAAGAAAGCCACAAAAGGAAGGATGAACCACATGGGAATTATTTCGAAGAATAACTTATTGGGATTAAAGCTATGGAAATAAATTGCAGGTGCAACAAGCGCAACAATTGTTGATTGGCTTGTTGACTGGGGGATTCCTGTAAGATTTGCAACGAGTAATGATATTGCAACTGAGAAGAAAACAATTGATGCAACTACGTTTGAAACAAGATCTGGGTGAATAATTCCGTTTCCTAACGTATTTGCTGTCTCTTTGCCAGCAATAATAGCTCCTAGAAAAACCATTAGCCCGAATAATCCAGGGATAAGGCTTCTCCGGATAAGATTTGCACCATACGCAGCCGAGAATGAAGGGCCTGTTCCACTCCCACCCATGTTTATTGCAAGGAACATTGCAATAAGAAAAGGTACTAACATTTGCTTATTCTTGGGTTAAATCAATAATTTGCAAATATAAGTCAACAAAGTGTTATTTTGAACAGAATTTTTATGAATTGAAAAGATCTACCTGCTTAAAACTATTTCCATCGAACAGACCTCTATGGA
>CAYZSD010000190.1:0-5909 GCA_964481075.1 uncultured Rikenellaceae bacterium
CACCTTTCTCATCAATGGTTTTTTGGGAGGGCAACGCCTTATCTTTTTGCTTTTTGGCTTTAACTTGTTTCAGAAGAGAGCCTGGTATGTGAGCCAGAAGCAATAATAAAATGGGCAAGAGTACTGAAATTGAAAAAAGTAGGATAAAATTCCGGAAATCGCTAGCAAAGCCAGGATCCTTGCATGACACAAACAGGGTGGTCAACAAAACCTGTGTACCAGAAAGAATTCCAAGGATAAAGCTCATTGAGGATAAAATCGGGCTATTGATAATCCTGCATGAGCATTTGTTCTCCAAATCTCGCTGATTTGCAATTCTATCTGCGGTATCGCAAAGATCAACCTTTTGATCGGTTCGTAAGAAGGGATTTGTCATTATATGATTAATAACCCGTTGAGAAAGGTCGAGATTCGAAATGATATCGCCTTGCTCAATGCCATACTTTTGGGCTATAGAATCACGGAATGACTCAATGATTGAACTTCTGGGCAATCGCCTCTCTATGATTAGGGGTACAATTGCTGCAATCAGCTCCTCATTAGCTTTATCAACTAAACGGGCACGGTGGCTTCTGTGAGAAATGGTAAGAACAAATCGAGAAGCGACCCACACAATAACAAATGCAACAATTCCACCTACAATGCTTAGCAGGTAAGGGTTTATGCTTACTCCAACTATTTGATTCATGGCTATAGGGTTAATTTGTTCAATAATAAAGTACAAACAAGATAGCTTATTTTAGAATTGCTAATATAAGCTATTTGGGTTTTAGAATAAAACCTATTAAGAAAAAAATATGGTATCAGAATTTTAGGTTATCGGTTTGTGTAAAACTCCGATTCCTTTTTCCACTTAGGAAAGTAGTCACTATTGGCTAACCTGTATCCAAGCTGAAAGAAAAGTTTTGCATCGTCAACTAGACCATCAAGGCGATGAATATCAGGAATGTACTCATCAGAGGGTTTATGATAAGTGCTTCTCCAGTACTCATCAACAATTTTAAGTGTTTCTTCCCTTCCTAACTTTTCCTGGTGACTATACCCCTTAGCAAAAAGCGAGGGAACGCCTGCTTTCAGGAAGGGAAGCTGATCGGAGCGAAAGAACATACCGTTCTCAGGGTTAGGATCATTACAAATATACCGACCTTGAAGGGCAGCTTCTTCGGCGAGAAAATCATCAAGTTCGGAATGGCCCAACCCCGTAACCGTTACATCCAAAAACCGTCCGAGGAACATTATCACATCGCTATTGAAACAGGCAACGGTTTTTTGGTGATCGAAGACAGGATTATCGACATAGTATTGTGAGCCAAGCATAGCAGCCTCCTCTGCAGTAGGTGAAAGGAAAAGAATTGAACGTTCCGGTGCCTTGTTTAAAGCCTTGAACGCCTCAGCAATAGAGAGCATCCAAGCAACAGCAGCAGCGTTGTCGGAGGCTCCATTGTAGATAGAATCGCCGCCTATTGACTCTCCAATTCCAAGGTGATCCCAGTGTGCAGTATAAACCAACACCTCATCGGGGCGCAATCTTCCGGTAATTTTTCCTCCTACATTGTATGAATTGGAAGCTTTCCATGTGTTTTCAACCGTAACACTATACTTCGCACCCATTGGCACTGGCTTAAAACCAGGAATTGTAGCCTTTTGTTTTAAGACCTCGTAATCCAATCCACAGTGGTTAAAAAGTTCAATGGCAGCAGAATGGGTTATCCATCCGTTTAGTAGGCAGTTTTTTTCCTTAAGACTAGAGTTATTTAAATAGAAGTAGGTTCGACCACTTCTTCCATTCACAACCGACCAAGGGTATCCAGCAGCCTCATCCTCGTGTACTATAATACAAGCAGCTGCACCCTGGCGGTTGGCTTCCTCAAACTTGTACGACCAACGGCCATAGTAGGTCATAGCTCTCCCATTGAAAATTGTCGTATCGGCTGAATGAAACCCTGGATCGTTAACCAAAACAACAATTGTTTTCCCATTTAAATCCATACCCTCAAAATCGTTCCAGTTCCATTCGGGGGAAACCACCCCAAAGCCAACAAAGATCAGCTCGCTATCCTTTATTGTAACCCTTTCATCCAATGTTGGACTCCAAAGGGTGAAATGTTCGCTGTTGCTCATTTCAAATTTTCTATTTTTTGAAAGGAAGGCGATTTTTTGTGAAGGAGAAGAGGCAATCTCAACAAGGGGGACTTCCTGAAAGTATGAATCGCCAAAAGCAGGCTCAAGTCCAATAGCCTTCATCCTTTGTTCAAGGAATCTTAGTGTTTTCCTCTCGCCTTCCGAGAAGGGGGCACGTCCCTCAAGGCTATCGGCTGCAAGCACAACTATATCGCCTTCAATTTGGTTGTAGGTTATTTTCTTTAAACCCAAACTAATTTCATTGTTCGAACCACAAGCACAAAGGAATAGAATTGAAGTTATGAGGATTGCTTTCATCTGATAAAAAGTATTAGTTTAGCCAAAAAACTCATAAAAGTAAGGTTTTTTCGACACGATATATGCAATCTTTGTAATATCTTTGGCTTTTTACAACGATAGTTTTTTTTATTTTTACCGATAACTATTACAAGCTCATCTTACAGCTATGAGAATAAAGTTAAAAATTAGGCACAAGATATTTCTGTTTGTGCTATCAGCATCAATAGTACTATATCTTGTTGCCATTGGCTATATTGTTTCCACATCAAGGCAGGCCATGCTCGACGATGCCCTTCATAACGCAAGGTTAACAGCCAAGATTTCGGCAGGGCAAATTGAAAAACAGTTTGAGAGGGACCTAGCACTTACACGAACCCTTACACAAGCTTTTTCTATATACCAAGAACTCCCTCCTGCACAATGGCAAAATCTTTTCATGAGGATGTATCGGCCTGTTCTAGAAGGAAATGAACACGTTTACTCCATTTGGGATAGCTGGGAATATTATGGTTTTGTGCCAAATTATGGTAAGGATTACGGTCGTTTTTGTCTTACCCTTTGGCGAGAAAATAATGAGATTTTTAGTATCACAGATGAACGCAGCTTGAATGGCGACCCCGATAAGTATGGTGCTTTTAAGGTTGGTAACCAGGAAGGCCTTTGGGAGCCATATTTCGATGAAGGGTTGGAAGGCAAGAGCGAAAGGGTATTAATGACAACCATTGCTTCGCCCATTCAAATTAAGGGCAAGTATTACGGCCTTATTGGTCTAGATATCAGCTTGTCAAGCCTTCAGGAGATGGTTTCAAAAATTGAGCCTGTTGAGGGAAGTTATGCCTTTCTAGTTTCAGCAAAGGGAATTGTTGCCGCCCATCACGATGTTGATTTAATCAATGTACCACTTAGCGACATTTACCCAGAGGATTGGGAACGAGAGAACCTTTCGCACTACATATTAGAAGGACTGGAACATAGTTACTTCCGAACGGACTCCAATGGGGAAACACATTATTTAACATTTGCCCCAATAAGGGCAGGAAACTCATATTCTGCTTGGTCGCTGGCGCTTAGCATACCCATGAGCTACATCAAGGAAAAAGCCGACCAAAACCTTTATATATCGCTCATAGCAGGCGTTGCAGGATTATTTGTACTTATCATTGTCCTAATATTCGTAGCTAACAATCTCACTCGACCCATCGCAAAGATTACCAAATCATTACATCGATTAAGTCATGGCCAGATTTCTGATGACCTGATTCTTAAGCTGAAAACAGGCGATGAGATAGAGACCATGGCAAACGCTTTAAATATTTCTATTGAAGGCCTTAATAAGAAATCGGTTTTTGCCAACGATATTGGAAGAGGGCATCTAGAAAGCACACTTGACCTGTTAGGTGACGAGGACTTGCTTGGGAAATCGCTGATTGACATGCGAAACAGCCTTAAAACGGCAAAGGAAGAAGAAGAAAAGCGTGTAGCAGAAGACAAGAAGAGGACATGGGCAAACGAAGGTTTTGCAAAGTTTGCTGATATACTCAGGCACAATAGCAACGATATACAACAACTTGCCGACGAGGTGCTTCGAAGCCTTGTTAAGTACGTTGAAGGCAACCAAGGGGCATTGTTCCTGCTGAATGAGGAGGATAAAAACAATCACTTCCTCGAAATTGTTTCGATTTATGCCTGGGATAGGAAAAAATACCTGAACATGCAAGTTAAACTTGGTGAAGGTCTGATTGGAGCATGTGCTCTGGAGAAAGAAAAAATAATGCTTACCGAAATTCCCGACGAATACATAACCATAACTTCTGGTTTAGGAGAGGCAAATCCATCATGTATTCTTATGGTTCCTTTAAAGCAAGACGAAAAGGTTTTAGGTGTGCTGGAAATTGCATCATTCAAAGTATTCGAGAAGCATGAGATTGAGTTTCTTGAAAAGATTTCTGAAACTGTGGCTGCAACGGTATCAACAGTTAAAATTAATGCAAAAACACGTTATCTTTTAGAGCAGTCGCAACAACAGGCCGAGGAGATGCTTGCTCAGGAGGAAGAAATGCGACAGAACATGGAGGAATTGCTTGCTACTCAAGAGGAGATGGCGCGCAAAGAGAAGGAGATGGCCTGGACCATGGAAGCCCTAAGCGGTATTGCACTGCTTATAGAATACGACTTCAAAGGTAACATAATCAATGCTAACTCAATGGCTTGCAAGCTGACGGGCTACTTCCGTGAGGAGCTTATAGGGCAGCATCAAAGCCATCTTCTCGACATGAGGGAGGCCAACGCCCATGAAAGGTACCAAAAATTTTGGGAGGATATGCACGCCAGCATTCCCTTTGTTGGTTTAACCAAGAAAGTAGCAAAAAACAATAGCAAGCTAACCCTCAAGGGCATTTGCTATCCTGTTTACGACGAAGATGGCCAACCTCAAAAGGTTGTGGAATTAGCTGTTGAAGTTGGAGATCTTTTAGGTACCGAAGGTTAGACTCACTAAGGTTTTATCAAAAGATTCTTTTTGTAGCATGAAGACATTTTGAGGTATCCACTTACCTTCAGTTAAGCCTCCATTGCAATTACCCTGCACATCGACGATTCCATCTCAATACCCTTAAGAGGAAAAAGACCTATCCATACCCGTTTGTTGTTCACCTTATTGATATCACCTCCAATGTTTTCGGCATGAACCAATCCCTTTGGGAACAGCTTGAGGTGCATAACCTGATAGTACACTTCAGGAGGAAACATCTCATCCCACCCTTTACCGTACTTGGCTTTCAGCTTGGCTTCTGCTTCTTTGAAACGTTTAGGATGCCAATCGCGAATTATTGTGTTCATTGGATGATCGGCACTGCCGCAATCTACTCCAATCCACTTTATTTTCATGTCGAGCGCCCATTCATGGAACTCGGGGCTTGGCCCTGGATGGTTTACGAAGTAGCGCACCTCATCGGACTCAGGTTGATCCCACGCATACCTGTGGTAACCTGTGTTGATGATTAGGATATCACCCACCTTGATATCAGCCTTTCTCATAAGCATTTCGGGTGAATAGAGGCTGTAATCGTCAACCTCATCGGAGATATCGACCACTACACCGGGCCCGTACCAAAAATCGAGGGGTGTGTTTCCGATTGATCTACCACTGGAATGGAAGTGGATTTCTCCATCAATATGGGTACCAACATGATGACTTGTTGTAATAATCTGTCCGTTAGCACCTTGCCCCATGTGCGCCCCTGCAATTCGCTTAAAATACTGAATCTGCAATGGAACGTAGCTGGGCCATGGAGGTGTATGAACGCTTAGAGGTTGTGTTAAATCATAGATTTTCACCTCACTCATCATTCGAAAAAAATCTGCTGTATTCATATTTAACTGTTTTAGAATTATAAAGAATTTTCTATCCGTTTTGTTCACCAATTGCCTTCGCTAAACCCTCAAACGCAATTCGAAAAGGTTCAATGGGAGCACTGAGCACGCCTGCT
>CAYZSD010000191.1:0-5879 GCA_964481075.1 uncultured Rikenellaceae bacterium
TATTTGATTTTAAAAACTGCTTTTCAGAAAACTAGTGTGAAGTAAATCAAGTATTTCATCGCAAAATTACTTCAAGAAGGCAGTTTTCCTTGATGACTGCTTTTGGCTTTATTAATGGGTTAAATCCTACCAACCTTCACGGTATTCCTTACTGCCTCTGAAATTGGGGTAAAGGCAATGTGCAATTCCTCCTCAGCCCGTTTCGAAGAAAAACTTGTAACAGAATGCCCGCTTCGAGCTGTATCTTTAGTTAAAGCTGGTGTCTTCCCTGAAATTTTACCAACCAACCAAGCCAATGGCCATGCCATTTCACTAAGCCAGGGTGAGACCTTTATGTATGGCTTTCTTTTCCCTAATTCGCTGGCAATCATTTCAAAAACCTCTTTGTGTCGAAGGTTTTCACCATTTAAGATGTATCGTCTTCCACATAAGCCTTTTTCCATTGCAGCCACCATGGCTCTTGCCACATCTCTTACATCAACATATCCTGTTGAACCTAAGGTATAAAAAGGAAAACCTCTCTCAATTGCTCCAAAAAGCTGTCCACTCCCGCTGTCCCATCGACCAGGACCAATGATTACCGAAGGATTTACGATTACTGCATTTAACCCCAACACAACCCCACGTTGAACCTCCATCTCGGAAAGAAACTTGCTGACAGCATACACCGACTTACCCTTCGATTTTCCCCAGGTTGCTTCCTCATCAATGGGTTGTCCCACGGTTGATGAACCTAGTGCTGCGATGGAACTAACATGGCAAAACCTCTTCACACCCAACTCAATACAAGCATCAACCATGTTTGCTGTTCCTAGAACGTTCACGGACAGCATCTTGCGGTTGTTGTTTTGGCTGAACGACACCATTGCGGCACAATGATATACCTCGTCAACACCTATTAGAGCATCCTTCAACGAATGAAAATCTTCGACATCACCCTCAACCCATTCTACTTGATTGACAAGAGCGTCTCCTTCCTTTGAGTATGCTGAAAAAAGTGTGTTAACCAAAGCCGTACTACTGCCCTTTCGTTTCAAGGCTCTTACACTCTTTCCTTCTTTGGTGAGTTCAACAATTAGGTGGGAGCCAACCAAGCCTGTTGCGCCTGTTACAAGAATCATTGCCCTCTATTTTTTGAGATAAAGGGATTTATGATTAGTTCCTTTTCCCATATTACTTTTTTCCCAAAACCTAAACGATTGTCGGTGAATTTCAGAAATGTTAAATCAACTACCCAAAGGGTTGTTTTCATAAGCATGGCCATTGGAAAACGCTTTAGGTAAGCGTTACGTACTTTTATGTGCTGCTTATCCTTTGGTTCGCTGATAATGCCCTGAAACTGAACACCCTGTATCTTGCCAACAATGCTTGTTTCAAGCACTATGCTTCCAGCAACATAGATATTATGGCTAGCCTGCCGTATATGCTTGGTGTCGTAATCGGAGGTGAATACCAAACAGTTGTCTTCTTCAATATAAACATAGAAACAATTTGCACAGTAAGGTTCTTCCTCGAAACATGTTGCTAATGTAAGCACATGGTGCTCCTTAATGAATTCTATTATCCTTTTATCTGGCAGACTCATTTGTTTTCTTTAAACAACAAAGGTATAAAACTTATTTTTGAATCGAATGTAAAGATGAATAAGAAACCTAGCATTGTTAAAATAGTTTTTGATAATCATTCGATTATGTTGATTTTTTGGTAGTTTTGCACTATGAGATTCATACAGAACATCCTTTTTTGGGTCTATATTTGCCTAATTTTTTGGGTTTCTTTAAACCCTTCGGGAGGGTTAAGCAACGTAAGCATTAACGACAAAATCTTTCGAATCGACTATTTGCTTCATGCTCTTGTCTTTATGGCTACGCCGTTTTTAGCTTTCTTTGCCTGTAGAAAAATTAATGCTGGATATAGAATAGCATACTTGTACATTCTTTTTTCAACAATAGTTTTTGCTGCCATAGGTACTGAATTCTTTCAGCTATATATCCCTGGAAGGGTTTTTAACCCTCTCGATATTATTTCAAACCTTTTGGGTGTTCTATTTGGAATAGCACTACTATTAATATACTTACGAAACAGAGAAAAACAGAGAAAACCATTATAGCATTCATTTTTAACTAATTATTATGACAAAACAGAGAAAAAAACCGGGAAGCGATGATCCCATTTCGGGTTCGCAGAGATTTGGTATGGAAAACGAGAAACTGTTCGATTTTTTAAATAGCAAGAATTTTGAAACCATTGAAGAGCTCGAGACATTCCTCGATGAGCAAGTTGTAGGAAAAACTATCGATGAAATTGTCCCTAAAAAGCGTGGACCAAAGAGTAATCTTGAAAAATCGGACGAGTTAATCTATCAAGCATACGAAAGCAGTCTTTCCAAAGGTCTAAAACTAGCCAAGGAGTCGCTTAGACTTAACCCAAAAAACATTAAGGCAATAAACTATCTTGCCGACAACGAGGATGATATTGATGTTGCGCTTGAACTATACAAGCAGGCCGTTCAGATTGGTTATGAGGAGCTTGGCGACAGTTTCTTTGAAGAGATGAAGGGTAACTTTTGGCTTGCCTACGAAAGCCGCCCCTACATGTCGGTTAAGTTTAATTACGCTATGTGTTTAAATGCCAAAGGCTTAGCGAACGAGGCTGTAAAACAGATGTACCAAATGCTTGAGCTAAACCCCAACGATAACCAGGGTGTACGGTACAAGCTGGCAAGCATACTTCTACGCAACCAGAAATACAAGCAGTTCAAAAAACTATTCGATGATTACAAGGAAAAATCGACATTTTGGGTATTCAACCATGCGCTATATCTTTACGCAACCGAAGGCCCTTCCGAAAAATCGTATAAAGAGCTCGATAAAGCAAACAAGCTGAATAAGCATGTACTTGAGATAATGACTGCACAAAAAAGTCTTGACAAAGACCTTCTTACAGGGTACTACTCGCCTGGCTCCGAGGAAGAAGCAACCTACTATCTTATTGATAACTTCGATATCTGGGTTGAAACACCCGATTCAGCCGACTGGCTTTACAGCTACTATGAGTGGAAAAAAAGGGGGAAAAAGTTTTAATACATTGGCAAACACTTTTATTGTTAAAGCGAGGTTTTGTTCTGCAGCACACAACCCGTAAGAGAGTTGCAAAAAATGTTTTCAAAAAACAGGGTATTAAACCATTTATGCTTTAGTTATATTAATAACAGGCTAAAAAAGAAAAAAATGAATCCATTTAGACTTCTCTTTTCAGCTTTCCTCTTTTTCTTCATAATGCAAACTGGTTGCAAAAAAGATGCAATGGAATGCTCTTATGACACTGAATTTTGTGCCTTTGTCAACTCCGAAGAATTCAATAAAACAGGAACGCTCATAGACATTTATCTTAGTAGTCTGAAAACAAAACTGTCTGATGAAGAGAAATTAGTAAAACTAAAACTGTGGTTAGAATGTAAAAACTGTGTCGAAGCTGTTGAGATAATATGTGTTTCTTGCATAGAAACAAATCCACCTCAAAGTGAATTAAGAGTTACATTTATTGTAAAAAGTAAACAAATTGTGAAAATTCTCGACATATTAATGGACGACCCTTTAAGATTTAGAACTTACCATGACTAAAACTACATTAATGAAAACATAATAAAACACTTCGTTCAAATTAATTACTGTGCATTTAAAACGTTATAAGGAATGAATTCTAAAAACAACCTAAAACGAGTGCTTGGCCTAAAAGATGCTGTGGGTGTTGGGCTTGGAGCCATTATTGGAGCGGGGATTTTTGTGGTAACAGGAGTGGCTGCTGGCGTTTCTGGAGCATCATTCATTTTAGGACTGATGATTGCAGGTGTTGTAGCTTCGTTCAACGGCTTAAGCTCAGCACAACTGGCAGCTGTTTACCCACAATCGGGTGGCACCTACGAATATGGCTATCGCTTGCTCAACCCAGCTTTGGGCTTCTCGGCAGGATGGATGTTCTTGCTTAGCAAGCTGTCGGCAGCAGGCATTGTGGCCGTTGGGTTTGGCAGCTATTTTCACATGCTGATTCCAGCACTTCCTCCTATGGTTTATTCAATTTCAGCCATAGTGCTACTTACTGTGGCAAATCTTCTGGGAATACAAAAGGCAGGAACGGTAAATATTTTCATCGTTTTAATAACACTAATTTCACTGCTTTACTTTGTTTTTAGTGGCATTGGAGTAATGGAAGCGCAAAACTTCAAACCATTCGCCCCCTTTGGAATAATGGGAATTGCCGAATCGGCAGCCATCCTATTCTTCGCATTTACGGGCTATGCCCGAATTGCAACTCTTGCCGAGGAGGTTGTTGAGCCAAAAAGAACTATACCAAAGGCGGTAATTATTACCATACTAACAGCAATATTGCTGTACGCGGCAGTATCGGTAGTGGCAGTAGGTGTAATTGGCGCAGAAAGTATGACCATTAGCCGCTCTCCACTTCAAATGGCAGCCAAAACAATGTCAACACCGGGTATCGGTTTGGTTATTACACTGGGTGCATCAACCGCCATGCTGGGCGTTCTACTAAGTCAAATTCTTGGCATTAGCCGAATGCTACTCGCTATGGGCAGACGAAACGATTTGCCATCGTTCTTTGAAAGGATACATGGTAAAACGTCAGTTCCACATTTAGGCATTATATTCACAAGTATGGTTATACTTGCCATTACAGTTCTTGGCACGTTTGAGTTTGTCGTCAGAGCGGCTACTTTCACAATACTCCTTTACTATAGCATAACTAACATAGCTGCTATTAAGCAACCAAGGAAGGAGCAGATTTACACCAAAGCCATTCCCTATCTTGGTTTGGTGGGTTGTTTGGCCATGTCAATGTCCATGCCTATGAACGTTATGATTTCGGGTGTAATTCTACTTGCTGCTGGATTCGTAGTAAGATTTCTAGTAAAAAACTCAAAAAAAGCGATGAAACTTGGGGATAATATTTGAGACCAAAGCCCACAACCGTTACATGTTGCTCTAAAGCCCAAACTCCTTTTTTATTATATCAACGCAATCGAGCTTCTCCCATGCAAAAAACTCAACCTCTTTCTCGTATGAGCTACCATTACCGCCTCCCATCCTAACTGATTTCTTGAAGTAATCCCTTCCAAAATGGCCGTATGCTGCCGTTTCCTGAAAGATAGGATTCTTCAACCCAAAGCGCTTGATTATCGCACCAGGTCTCAGGTCGAAGATTCTACTTACAACATCAGCAATCTCTGAGTCCGCTTTTTTAACCCTGCTTGTGCCGTAGGTGTTGATGAAAATGCTAACCGGTTGAGCAATCCCAATGGCATAGGCTACCTGAACCAACACTTCATCTGCTACACCCGCTGCAACTAAGTTCTTTGCAATGTGTCGAGCAGCATAAGCTGCTGATCGGTCAACTTTCGAGGAATCCTTTCCCGAAAAAGCACCGCCTCCGTGAGCACCCTTCCCACCGTAAGTGTCAACAATAATTTTTCTACCAGTGAGACCCGTATCGCCATGTGGTCCACCAATTACAAACTTCCCTGTAGGGTTGACATGTAGAATGTAATCGTCTTTAAAAAGAGCCTGTACCCCCGGAGAAAAACGCTCTTTAACTCTTGGGATAAGAATATTTTGAACGTCTTGCCAAATCGTTTTCTGCATCCTCTCATCGGAGTCGAACTCATCGTGCTGGGTCGATACAACAATGGTATGAATCCTTTCGGGCTTACCTTGGTTGTTGTATTCAATTGTAACCTGACTCTTTGCGTCCGGTCTAATATATGTCATCTCCTTACCCTCACGACGAATCTTGGCGAGTTCCATCAGAATTACATGCGATAAAACAATGGCTAATGGCATGTAGTCGGCTGTTTCAAGGCACGC